>CAZLBS010000006.1:0-20070 GCA_964557505.1 uncultured Nitrospiraceae bacterium
CTCCCGCTCGTGCGCGAGCGCCTCGAGGCTCTCCGACACGAAGCGGTTCATCCGGAGCCATTTGCGGTCCATGTCGGCATTGAGCTGCCGCGCGAGGCCCTTCTGTTCCTCGAGCAATTCCCGCATGCTTTGGAGCAAGATCATCATTTCGGCCAGATCTGCCCCCGCCGCCGACGTGTGGTGGAGCTGGGGCCGCCGCCGCAGGATGAGCCAGGCCACGAGCACGCCCATGCCAAGCAGCATGAAATTCACGCCTGTGGCAAGCAAGATGATGCTGACAATGCTGTAGGTGCTCATGACTGCATCCGGCTTAAGCCGCGTGCCGCGTTCGCTGGCGCCGCGCTGGCCGGGCGGCGGGCTTACACACTGACATCTAATTGGCCGCCCTGGCCGTCTCCAGGTGCGGGCGGCGCCTGCCGTCCGTCCGCGTTTTCGTCTTGTTCACGCCGGCGTCGGCGCCCGGCAAAGGGGGTGCGGCGGCGGTACTCGCCGTCGAGAAAATCCGAATCGCTCTCCGGCGTATCTTGCACAGCCGTCTCGCGCAGGACATCGTTTTCCTGAGACTCGAGCAGGAGCCGCTGCTGCATGGCCAGATTGGCCCGGTCGGCCAATTGCTGCACGCGGGTCGTCGTATCGATACGGGCGAGTTCAGTTGGGATATCGATGGGCTGGGGCATCGGATTACATCTCCCCGCGGACCACCTTGCGAAGTTTTTTTACGGCCGCGCTATGTATCTGGCAAACGCGGGACTCCGTGACGTTGAGCACCGCGCCGATTTCCTTTAGCGTAAGTTCTTGATAGTAATACAAGTGTAGCACCTTCTGCTGCTGTTCGGGAAGCTGCAAAATGGCTTCGACGAGCAGGTTTTCCTTTTCTTCTTTTTCAGCGGCTTCTTCTGGGGAAGGCGTGGCGCCGTCGCTGACGAGGTCGAGGCGGCGTGCTTCAGACCGATCTTCAGCCGGCAAGTAGTCGTCCAAATTGAGCATGTGGACGGTTTGTACTTGGGCGAGGGTGTCTTCGACCTGCTCGACGGTCGCGCCGATAGCCCCCGCGATTTCATCGTGGCTGGGTTCGCGTCCGTGCTCGTGCCGCAACTTATCACGCGCCGAGCCAACCTTGCGGGCCATGGTGCGCAGCGAACGGGGCGCCCAATCCAAGGCGCGGATCTGATCGAGGATGGCCCCTCGAATGCGGATGGACGCATAGGTCGAAAACTTGATGTCTTGGGTGTAGTCGTATTTGTCGACCGCATCGAGGAGGCCCAACACCCCCCAGCCTTGGAGGTCGTCGAGGGCCACGCTGGAAGGCACATGCACGGCCATGCGGCCCGCCACGTAATGCACGATCTTCATGTACTGAAGAATCAGGGCTTCGCGGGCGTGCTCGTCGCCGTGCTGCTTGTAGCGCTGCCAGAGTTCCTTCTCGCCGTTCGCGTTCATGGGCGGGCCTTACGACAAGCTTCGGATTCGATCGGCGCGGCTGATGATTTCCGTGATGCGGAGCCCGAATTTTTCGTCGACGACGACGACTTCCCCGCGGGCGATGAGGCGATCGTTAACGAGCAGTTCGACCGGTTCATCGACGAGTTTGCCGACTTCGACGATGGAGCCCGGGCCGAGAGACAACAATTCGCTGATGGGCATCTCGACGCGCCCGAGGCGCGCGACGCAGGTGAGGTTGATGTCGAGCACCATGTCGAGATTGGCCGGCGGCGCTTGCGCCCCTTCTGCCGCGCCGCGGCCGGAGTCATAGCGCGTCGCTGCCTCAGGCCCACCGGGGCTCTCATCATCAAATCCACTGAGAATATCTTCCATTTCCTGGGGCGAAAGCTCGGCCTGGTCCATTTCCGTTCGGCTCTCCGGCTCGCCGCCAGCCGGGGCTTGCGGCAAGAGTTGCGTGAGACTTTGCGCGGCGGCCAATAAGCCGCGGCCGCTGACCCCGGCATCCGCCTCAAAACGGAAGGCCGCCTGAAAGCCGCGATTGCCCATGTCCTCGAAGGCGGCCCGGGCCGTGGCCGCATCGAGCCGGGCGATCGAAAATCCGCTGAGGGTGAGTTCCTCTCCGAAGAGTTCCTTCAAACTGCCGATGCCGCCTCCGAAACAGGGCTCGAAGACTTCAGCAAGGGTTGGAATATCCTCGTCTTCAATGCTTTCGCGCTCGGGCGCGCCCTCGCCCATGACCGCGGCGCTGATGCGCAGCACGTCGCGTGCGGCCAATACGGCGGCTACAAGCCCGCCCCCCTCGATCATGCCGCGAATGATGACGGCGCCTCTTGGGGCCGCTTCGGTCAACGCGGCTGCATCGGCCGTTGCGGCCGCCTCTGTGCTCACGGCATAACCCGAGGCGAGCAGGGCTTCGACCGTGTCGAAAAAGCCTTTCATGAATTGCTCGGCGATTCGCTCGCGGGGAGGAGCAGCCATCACGGTCAATCCCGCACGATGCTATTGATCCGCACCGCGCTCCGTTCGCCATGGCGGCCTGGCCATGCGGTGAAGCGGGTAAGCCCGGCGGCTTCAAGCTTCACGGGGCTGTTCACGTCGGAATCCAACTGCACGATATCGCCCACCCGCAAGGCGGCAATCTCGGACAACGGCAATTGCGCCTTGCCGAGAATGGCATCCACCGGAACCTCGCATTTATGAATCAGCCGGCGGAGCTGCTTTTGGACCCGGCGGGCAAGGTCGCGCGACATCTGGCGGCGGTAATGCGTTTGCTGCGTGATCTGGTCGAGCACGGGGTTGAGCACCATCAACGGAATGCACCAATTCATGGTGCCGACGCGCTCCCCTATGTACACCTCATATCCCACGAGAATGATCATCTCGCCGCCGCCGACGATTTGTACGATCAGCGGGTCGCTTTCTTGGTTCACGACGCTGAGCTTAAAGTCGACCAAGTGCGACCAAGAGCGTTTCAAGCAGTCAAGAATCATCAAGATGATGCGATGGGCAATGCGGTTCTCGATCTCGGTGAGTTCGCGCGGATGTTGCTGGGCCGCGCCGCTGCCCCCAAGGAGGCGGTCGATGATTGGAAAGATCATGTCTAGATTCAGTTCGAGCACGGCCGTGCCATCCAGCGGGCTCATGTTGATGACCGCCAGGCTGGTCGGGCGCGATACCGAGAGGATGAACTCGTCGTAGGTCAATTGGTCAATACTGACCAAATCCACGCGGACGACAGTGCGCAGGAACGGCGGCAGCACAATGCTCACTTCGCGGGCTATCGCTTCGAACAGCCCTTGAAGGCCCTTGAGTTGCTCCTTCGAGACCCGCTCAGGCCGCCGGAAGTCGTATGAGATGAGGTCCCGCGCGTCGAGCGCTTCCGCCGCGGATATTTCCTCGGTCTCGATGTCCCCTTCGCTGACAGCATTCAAGAGAACATCGACTTCTTCTTGACTCAGTATATCGGCCACGCGGGCACGCCCCCCGTTAAGCGCTAACTATAAGCGGCTCAATACTCTGCGGCGAGTATAGCACGGGCTATTGGCACTCGCAAAGCATTCCTGCCACCGGAGTTCTGGCTGTGCTGCAGCCCGTCTGCATGACGGGCGTGCGCTCAGCCCATCACCGATGCGCTTGACAAATGCGTCACTTGTTAAGTATACAAGTCGCATGTTGGTCAGAAAGACTGACGTGTAGGATAGACAAACACGCCGCGGGAAGCGGCAGCCATGTGAAGGGAGTCTAGCGATGAATCGGAAAGGGCCCGGCTTTACATTGATCGAGCTGTTGGTCGTGATAGCGATCATTGGCATTTTGGCGGCGATTTTATTGCCAGCGTTGGCGCGCGCTCGGGAAGCGGCGCGGCGGGCGAGCTGCCAAAACAATCTCAAGCAATTCGGCTTGGTGTATGCGATGTATTCGAACGAAAGCAAAGGGGAGCGGCTGCCGCGCATGCAGACGGCGTGGGAGCCCATCACCAATTGCGACACGGGCGATGTGGTGTATGAGGCAGGGCCATTTCAAAGCGCGCCTACGCATTGGCTCAATCCTCAAGTTAGCGATGTGTATCCGGAATATCTGACGGATCCGGCCATCTTCGTTTGTCCCTCCTCCGCAACGCTGGCGGTGGATGACCTTCGGAATCCCTCGACAGGAAGCTATGAGGCGCATTTGGTCTGCTTCGAGTTTGTGCCGGGGCCGCCGTTCACGCAGTTTGATGTAGCGCGCGGCATGGCGCTGCTGGACGAGTCGTACTGGTATACAGGCTATGTCATCGACCAGGTGGGCGATGGTGCGCCGCAAGCACCGATTTCCGAGTTGGCCGAGGAATCTGAAGAAGAGGGCCCGGCGCAGCTGGTTTACACGCTGCAGGACGCGATCGGGGGCTTCTTCGAGGGCCGCATCGATCAGGATATCGACCTGTCGGACTTGGCCCCCGGCGCGGGCAATGCCGGCGGCGATACGGTCTTCCGTCTCCGCGCGGGCATCGAGCGGTTTCTGATTACCGACATCAACAATCCAGCGCAGTCGGCGCAAGCAGCTTCGGACGTATGGATTTATCTGGATCGCATCAGCACGGTGCCGGTTGAATTCAACCACGTCCCTGGCGGCGCCAATGTCTTATTCTTTGATGGCCATGTCGATTTTCAACGGCTGGGCGATGTGCCGCCGGCGCGTGTTGATGTGGCCCGGGTTTTCGGCGAATTGGCGATTCACGGCGACTAAACGGAATGCATCGACGGCAACAGTTGCTGGCATAGAAAACGGGAGCAATTCCAAATGATGAGCAGAACGAGCACAATGGCGGCGCTGGCGGCCATGGCATGCGCCGCGTGTTTTGGCGCGATGGCAGGCGAGGCGCCCGAGCAAGACCGGCAGGCGATTCTCGGAATGGCCGGGACATTCGACGTTTCCTTCAAGTTTGAAGAAACCCGCACGCTGGCGGAAGATGCTGCCCCCAGCGACCCGCACAATTCTTCGGCCATCGAGTGGGTGCGTGTGATTGAAGACACGGGGGACTACATCAGCCTGCAGCATATTCTCGTCGTAGAGGACGGCGAGGAGCAGCATATCGTCAAGCACTGGCGGCAGGACTGGACCTACCAAGATCAGCACGTGCTGGAATTCTACGGCAACGGCGTGTTCATTCCCCGCACCTTGAGCGACGAGGCGGCGAAGGGCACATGGTCGCAGGCGGTCTACCAGGTGGATGATTCGCCACGCTACGAAAGCACCGGCAAATGGCGGCACTATGAAGATTACTCGTATTGGCAATCGGCGGAAACGTGGCGCCCGCTGCCGCGGCGCGAACACACCAAGCGCGATGATTACGATGTGCTCGTAGGCTTGAACCGCCACGTGGTGCGGGCCGATGGCTGGACGCACGAGCAAGACAACATGAAGCTGGACCTGACGCGCGATGGCGGCCGGGTGCTGGCTCGTGAGGAAGGCTTCAACACCTACCTGCGCGCCGAAGACGCCGACGTATCGAAGGCCGAAACCTATTGGGAAGAAACCAAGGAGTTCTGGGCGGCCGTCCGCGCCGAGTGGGAGCAAGTGATTGCGGAAGAAGCCCCGTTCGAGTTGGGCGAAACGGACCGCGGCCCGCTGTACCGCAAGCTGTTTGAAATGGCGGCGGAATACCGGAAGGGCGAGTTGCCGGAAGAGGAGCCGCTGCGCAAGCAAGTAGCGGCTGCCATTGATGAAGTGATCTACCCAGCGGACGAGACCAAGTACGCGGCAGCCCGGTAGCGCACCGCATCGCCGGCCTTTCAGCATCAGGCGGGAGCCATGGCGCACGCCCCACAGGTGGCCAGCGCCGGGCTCCCGCTTCTTTGTGTCGGATGCCGAACGGCGTCCATGTCCGCACATCCCACGCTAACGTTCCTGGCAACGGCCCTTGCGTACGCGATAGTGCGCGCCTACAATGCGCTGAGGGCAACCCAGCCCCAGTCACCGGCACGATATTCACCGCCGGGAAGATGGGGCCATCAAGGACAAGCTTAGTGGATTCAGCTCAACGCGCCTACAACACGGAAGAATTTCGCGAAGTCGAGACCCGCGAATGGCTCGAGTCGCTCGATTATGTGATGAAGACCGGCGGGCCGGAGCGCGTGATCGAGCTGTTGCGGCAGCTTCAGATTCGCGCGCAGGAAGAAGGCATCGAACTGCCCTTCTCCGCGAACACGCCGTATATCAACTCTATCCCGCTGGAAAAGCAGCCGGTGTTCCCGGGGGACCGGGAAATCGAGCGGCGGATCAAGAGCATCATCCGGTGGAACGCGATGGCCATGGTGGTACGCGCCAACCGCGAGCACAGCGGCATTGGGGGACACATCTCGACCTACGCGTCGGCGGCGACGTTGTATGAAATTGGCTACAACCATTTCTTCCAAGGGCCGGAGCATGGCGGCAGCGGCGACATGGTCTACTTCCAGGGGCATGCGTCGCCAGGCATTTATGCCCGCGCCTTTCTCGAAGGCCGTCTCTCGCAAGAGGCATTGGAGAATTTTCGGACGGAACTGCGCGAGGGCGCGGGCCTTTCCTCGTATCCTCACCCCTGGCTCATGCCGGACTTCTGGCAGTTCCCCACGGTGTCGATGGGCCTTGGCCCCATCATGAGCATTTACCAGGCCCGGTTTAACCGCTACCTCTGCGACCGCGGGCTTAAGGCAGACAAGGGCGAGAAGGTCTGGGCCTTTCTCGGCGACGGCGAATGCGATGAGCCCGAAACGCTCGGCGCCATTTCGCTGGCCTCGCGCGAGAAGCTCGATAACCTCATCTTTGTCATCAACTGCAACCTGCAGCGGCTCGACGGCCCTGTGCGCGGCAACCAGAAGATCGTGCAAGAACTCGAGGCAATCTTCCGCGGCGCCGGCTGGAATGTCATCAAGGTCTTGTGGGGCTCTGACTGGGACCCTATCTTCGCCAATGACAAACAAGGCAAGCTGAAGAAGCGCGTGGGCGAAATCGTCGACGGGGAGTTTCAGAAGTATACCGTGGAGCCCGGCTCTTATATACGCGAGCACGCGTTCAACACGCCTGAACTGAAGGAATTGGTGCGGCACTACAGCGATGAACAGCTTCGGCGCCTTCGCCGGGGCGGGCACGACCCGTACAAGGTGTACGCGGCCTACCATGCGGCGGTGCATCACACGGGCCAGCCCACGGTGATCCTTGCGAAGACCGTCAAGGGCTACGGCTTGGGCGAAAGCGGCGAAGGCAAAAACATCACCCACCAGCAGAAGAAGCTCAACGAGCAAGAACTGGCGGAATTCCGCACGCGCTTCGGCATTCCCATTTCGGACGAGGAAGTATCGCAAGCGCCGTTTTACCGCCCTGATGAAGACAGCACGGAGATGCAGTATCTGCATGAGCGGCGCAAAGCGCTAGGCGGCTACTTGCCCGTTCGCAAAGAGCGCAGCCCCAAACTATCCGCGCCTGCCGAAAGCGTCTTCGAGGAATTCTACAAGGGCACGGAAGGCCGGGAAGCCTCGACCACCATGGTGTTCGTGCGCATCTTGGCGAAGCTGCTGCGCGAGAAGGAATTCGGCAAGCTCATTGTTCCCATTGTTCCCGACGAAGCGCGCACGTTCGGCATGGAGCCGCTCTTCCGTCAGGTGGGCATTTATGCACACACGGGGCAGCTCTATGAACCTGTCGACATCGACAACCTGATGTACTACAAGGAAGCCAAGGACGGGCAGATTCTCGAGGAAGGCATCACCGAGGCGGGCAGCGTCTCGTCGTTCATCGCGGCGGGTACGGCCTACGCGACGCATGGCATCAACACCATTCCGTTCTTCATCTTCTACAGCATGTTTGGCATGCAGCGCATCGGCGATTTGGTTTGGGCGGCGGGCGACATGCGCGCGCGCGGATTTCTGGTAGGCGGCACGGCGGGCCGCACCTCGCTCCCCGGAGAAGGTCTGCAACACCAAGACGGCCAGTCGCACGTGCTCGCGCTGCCGGTGCCGAATCTCATCACCTACGACCCAGCATTCGCATTCGAGATGGCGGTCATCTTCCGCGAAGGCATCAAGCGCATGTATGAAGATAAGGAATCCATCTTCTATTACATGACGGTCGGCAACGAGAATTACCCCATGCCGCCGATGCCGGAGGGCAAGGGCGTGAAGGAGGGCATCCTGAAAGGGATGTACCGCTTCAAGCCGAGTGCCGACACGAAGAAGGCGAAGCTGAAGGCGCATCTGCTTGGCAGCGGCGCCATCATGAATGAATGCCTCAAGGCGCAGGAACTGCTCTTGGAGGAATTCGGCGTATCGGCGGATGTCTGGAGCGTGACCAGCTACGGCGAATTGCGCCGGGACGGCTTGGAATGCGAGCGCTTCGGCCTGTTGAATCCCACCAAGAAAAAGCCGAAGCCGTTTGTGACGGAGTGCTTTGAAGGTGAAGAGGGCGTCATCGTTGCCGCGCACGATTATTTGAAGGTCATGCCGGACAGCATCCGCCAGTGGGCGCCGTTGACCATGATGTCGCTGGGAACCGACGGCTTCGGCAGAAGCGAGACGCGCGAAAAGCTGCGTGATTTCTTCGAAGTAGACGCCCGCTATATCGCGCTGGCCACGCTCTACGCATTGGCCGAGGACGGCAAACTCAAGACGGCCGAGGTCGACAAGGCGCGCAAGAAGCTCGAGATCGATCCCAGTAAGCTGAACCCGATGCGGGCTTAACCGCTTTACGTAAGGACCAGGAGGCTCCCATGGCAGAAGCCTTTACGCTGCCCGAACTGGGCGAAAACGTCGAGAGCGGCATTGTCGCGAAGATCCTCATTTCCGAGGGCGACGCGGTATCGAAAGACCAACCCGTGCTCGAACTTGAAACCGACAAGGCCGTGCTCGAGGTGCCGTCGGGCGTCGAGGGGACGGTGTCGAAGATTCACGTGAGCGAAGGCGCCGAGGTCACGGTTGGTGACAAGGTGTTCGAAGTGAGCGCCAATGGCCAGGTGACGGAAGCCAAAGAGGCGCCTCGGGAGACGCCGAAAGCCGCGCCCGAGCAAAAGGCGGAACCTGAAGAAGCCCCCGCGAAGCAAGAAGCTGAAGCTCCGAAGGAGGAAGCTCCGAAAGAGCAGGAGCCGCCGCCGAAGGCCGCGCAGGAAGAGGCTCCTGAGGAAGAGGCGCCACGGCGCCGCAAGCCTGAACCGGAGCAGGCAGAGCAAGTGCCGGAGAAGGCGCAACAGGCTGCCCCTCCTGAAGGCAAGGCAGCGCCCCGGATGGAACGCCACGACGGCAGCGCCGTGCCTGCGGCGCCCTCGGTGCGTGCGTTCGCGCGCGAGATTGGCGTCGACATTCACGAGGTGAAAGGCACAGGCCCCGGCGGCCGCATCTCGATTGCCGACATCAAAGACTTCTCGCGGAGCCTGAATACGCAATCGCGCACGGGCGGCATTCCCGCGAGCCAGCAGACTGTCGCCGCGCCGCCCCTGCCTGACTTCGCCCGCTGGGGCGAGGTGGAATATCAGGCCATGAGCAGCGTCCGCCGCCGGACGGCGGAAAGCATGACCGGCGCATGGACCACGATTCCACAGGTCACGCAATTCGATAAGGCCGATGTCACAGAACTTGAGCGCCTGCGCAAGCAGTTTGCGAAAAAGGTCGAGCAGTCGGGCGGGAAGCTGACGGTCACGGCCATTCTGATGAAGGTACTCGCGGCGGCGCTCAAGAAGTATCCGCAGTTCAATGCGAGCATCGACATGGCCGAGCAGGAAATCATTCTGAAAAAGTATTACCACATCGGCGTGGCGGTGGATACGGACCGCGGCCTGCTCGTGCCTGTGGTGCGGGATGTCGACCAGAAGAACCTCACCGAGCTAAGCGTCGAGTTGACCGAGATGGCCGAGCGCGCACGCGATCGCAAAACCGGCCTCGAGGAAATGCAGGGCGGCACCTTCACCATCAGCAACCTGGGCGGCATCGGCGGCACCGGCTTTTCGCCCATCGTGTATGCGCCGCAAGTGGCCATCATCGGCGTGTCGCGCGCATCGATGGAACAGGTGCATGTCAATGGGCAGTTCGAACCGCGGCTGATGTTGCCGCTCAGCCTGACCTACGACCACCGCCTCATCGACGGGGCCGACGGCGCACGTTTCTTGCGCTGGGTTTGCGAGGCCCTCGAGCAGCCCTTCCTGTTGTTCGTCGAGGGATAGATTTCACATAGGCTACGCAGTCGCGGAAAGGAATTGAATCACTATGGCGGCAGGGGGGAATGGCAATGCGGCGCGCCTCGCCATTATCGGCGGCGGTCCGGGCGGATACGCGGCAGCGTTCGCGGCAGCGGACCTGGGGCTGAACGTCACCCTGATCGACGAGGATGAGAACCCGGGCGGAGTTTGCCTGTACCGCGGATGCATCCCCTCGAAAGCGCTGTTGCATGTGGCCAAGGTCATCACGGATGCCAGGGAAGCCGAGAGCTTCGGCATTACCTACTCGAAGCCGAAGATCGATATCGACAAGCTGCGCAAGGCCAAGGACGACATTGTCGGCAAGATGACCGGCGGGCTGGGACAGCTCAGCAAGGCCCGCGGCCTGACCTACATCCAGGGCCGGGCGACGTTTACCGGCAGCAAGAAGCTCCACATCGAGCGGGCCAGCGGCGGCGAAGAAACGCTCGAGACCGACTACACGATCGTGGCGGCGGGCTCGCGCCCGGCCATGATTCCCGGCTTGCCCGAGGGCAGCACGCGGGTTCTCGACTCGACCACCGCGCTCGACGTGGCGAGCGTGCCGAAGACGTTGCTCGTCATCGGCGGCGGCTATATCGGCCTCGAACTGGGTTCGGTCTATGCGGCCCTTGGCACGAAGGTCACCGTCGTCGAAATGCTGGACGGCCTCTTGCCCGGCGCTGACCGCGATCTTGTCAAGCTGCTGCAAAACCGGCTGAAGGGAATGTTCGAGGACATCAAGCTCAAGACGAAGGTCACGGGCGTCAAGGAGCAGAAGAACGGACTCAAGGTGACCCTCGAGGATGAGAACGGCGAAAGCACGGACAAGGTCTTCGAAAAGGTCTTGGTGGCCGTCGGGCGCAAGCCGAACACGGAGAATCTCGGCCTTGACAAGACCAAGGTACAGGTTGGGGATGACGGCTTCATCCAGATCGACATCCAAGGCAAAACAGACGACGAGGCCATCTATGCGATCGGCGATGTGGCCGGGCAGCCCATGCTCGCGCACAAGGCATCGCACGAGGGGCGCGTGGCGGCGGAAGCCATCGCCGGGCATAAGGCGGCCTTCGAGCCCAATGCCATTCCGGCGGTGGTCTTTACCGATCCCGAAATCGCCTGGGCAGGCCTGACCGAAACCGAAGCCAAGGCCAAGGGCCAGCAGGTCAATGTCGCGAAGTTTCCGTGGGGCGCCTCGGGCCGCGCCACCACGCTGCACCGGCCTGAAGGGGTCACGAAGATTATCTGCGACCCGGATAGCGAGCGGGTCTTGGGCGTCGGCATCGCGGGCACGAATGCCGGTGAAATGATCGCGGAGGGCGTGCTCGCCATCGAGATGGGCGCGCTTGCCAAGGATGTCGCCCACAGCATCCACCCGCACCCCACCCTCAGCGAAACCGTCATGGAATCCGCCGAGATGATCTTCGGTCAAAGCACCCACGTCTACCGCCCGAAGAAGAAGTAGTGCCTGAAGATAGTCTTCAGGCTGGCATGCTGCAGGCGGTCCTGTTGCAGTCAGTGCTGCTGGTTATTCTGGCCTACATCGTCGGATTTAGGCTATCTGCCGTAGGTTACGCCACGCCGAGCAAGCGGCTGCCTGGGCTGCGTTTGATTGTCGGCGTACCAATCATCGCGGCGCTCATTCTATATGTTGGCAGGGCAGCGAACATTCAGTATTTCTTCTTTGTCGCCGTATTCGTCTTATTACTGCATCCCTTGCTCGCGACCAGGCTCAAGCTGCCATCAGTGACATTTCAACCTGCTGGCTTGTCCACTCTCTGGATTGCGATACCTGCGGTTGCCATTGCCTTGGCCTTCGTCAATGTCCTAGCGCCGAATACGGGCTGGGACGCATCAGTAGCGCACCTTAGTCTCGCGGACTCTTACCGCTACGGGATGCGATTCGCCATTGACGAAGGCATCACATACTCGGGCTATCCGCACCTGATGCACGCACTATTCACTTGGCCTTATCTTCGCGGATTTGAGTATGGCTCTCAATTGCTCTCTTGGGTGATGGCGATACTCGCGGCGTGCGGGGCGTATGCGTTGGGTAAGGCGTTGCATTCGCGCGAGGCGGGCGGCATGGCTGCCGCCTTGCTCGCGACGACGCCCCTCTTCTTCGAGCAGGCGGGCGTGGCGTCGCTCGATGTCGCGTTTACCGCGTTCGTGTTGTTTGGCGCGGCGTGCCTCGTGCGATGGACGCAGACGCACGACTGGCGCTGGCTGGCCCTGGGCTGCTGGCTGCTCGGCAGTTCGTGCGGCGTCAAGCACATGGGCTATGTCGTGTGCGCAGGAGCGCTCGTGTGGCTCGCCGGTTATCTTTGGCGCACGCGCATCGGGCCGCTCGCGTGGTGTGGCGCCGCGGGCATGCTATTGCTCGCGAGCATGCCCTGGTGGTTGCGCACGTGGCTCGACGTGGGCAACCCGGTGTATCCGCTGCTGCAAGGCTGGTTTCCGAGCGATGTGCTCACGAACTACGCTATCCCGGCGGCCGGCGAGCACGAATCGATTCGCGAGCGGGGCGTGATGGGCGCGCTTCGCTTTCCCTTCGCGCTGATTTTTCAACCCGAGCGCTTCGATGGTTGGAACAATAGCCCCTTCGTTTGGCCCATCGCTTTGGGGATTCCCGCGATTGTCGGCGGCAAGGCGCCGGTCCGTATGGTGAGCCTGCTGGGCCTCGCGGGCGTCATGATCATCTTCCTGACGCAGCAATACGCGCGCTATGCCTTTCCCTTCCTGATGCTGATGACCTGTGCCGGCGCGGCCTGGGCCATGCAGCGCGGACGGGGAAAGCGCGTCATTCTGGGGGCCGCGTTCGCAGGATGCTGCTATGGCCTCGTGCTCGGCGCGGGCATGGTGCACTTCAAAATCCCTGTTGCCCTTGGCCTCGAGTCGCGCGGGCAGTATCTCTCCGGGCGCGTCGAGCGCTACGAAGCCTTTCAATGGGTCAACGAACACACCCCGGAAGACGCCCGCATCCTGACGCTCGACCCGCGGAGCTACTACCTCGATCGCGCGAGCTTTCAGAATGTCTCCGCTTTGGGAGTGCTCGAGGACATGCCCCAAGAAAAGCAGGTGGACTGGCTCGAGGAACGCGGCACCACGCATGTGCTGCTGCCCATCGATTACTTGCAGGGAAGCGGCCGGCTGGTCGAACTCGGATACGTGGACATCGTCATGGCCTGGCGGAACGCCCCGCGATTCGAATTGCTGAAGCGCTTTCAATGCAATGCCGGAGGCGTCACGGAGGTGTACCGGGTGACCCCTGCTCACGCTTTGAAGTGATCGAAGCCGTGGAGATGCGAGACCTGGCCGTCGACGCGGGCGCCCTCCCATTCGTGGGTGAAGCGGCCCACGGGGGTGAGGGGGATGCGAAACTCGAGGGCATAGCGCCGAAAGACTTCGTCGGCGTGGAGCGGATCGATGGCGCAGGCGAGTTCGAAGTCCTCCCCGCCGCTCAGCACGAAATCCAGCGGATCGACCTGATGCGTCTCTCCATAGAGTTTCAGGGCGCCGTCGATGAGCAGAGCGCTGGAGTCGATGTCGACGCCGATGCCGGCGGCGTGTGCGAGATGGCCCGCGTCTTGGATGAGGCCGTCGCTGACATCGATCATGGCGCGAATGCCCCGGGTGCGCGCGAGCCATTGCCCCTCGACGATGCGCGGCTGCGGGGCGAAATGCCGTGCGACGAAGCGGGGCGCGTCGATGCCGTTTTCGATGGCATGCACGGCGGCGGAACTCACGCCCAGATGCCCCGTCACCGCGAGGATGTCGCCCTCTTGCGCGCCCGAGCGCTTCAGAAGGTGATCGCCTTTCGCCTCGCCGAGCACGACGACGTCGATGAAAATCTTGCTCTCGGCGCGGGTGGTGTCGCCGCCGACCAACATGACGCCAAAGCTGGACAGCAAGTTGTTGAGCCCTTGGTAGAGCGATTCGAGAAAGGGCACCGGCGTATCGCCGGGGCAACTCAACGAGACCAAGCAGAACAGCGGCGAGCCCCCCATGGCCGCGATGTCGCTGATGGCCGCGGCGGCGGCCTTATAGCCGATGTCGTAGGGACGGGCGGAATCACGCAGAAAATGATTGCCCTCAATGGCCATGTCGGACGAGACCAGAAGCTTGCGGTCGCCGAAGCGAAGCACGGCGCAGTCATCCCCGACGCTCTCGAGCACGTCGGGGGACGTGGTTATCATGCGGCTGATGCGCTCGATAAGGCCGAACTCGCCGATTTCTTGCAGCGTTTTCACCGGGATGGCTCAGGATGAAGGCGGTTCATGGCGCTCCCAATTCAGCCCATGCATCCGGCAGGGCGTCGATGATGTCTCCAGCCGTCATGGCCATTTGCGTATAGGCTTGCGCGGCAATGTCGCCCGCGAGCCCGTGCGCGTACACCCCTAGACAGGCCGCGTCTTTGGGCGTCAGGCCTTGCGCAAGCAACGCGCCGATGATGCCCGTAAGCACGTCGCCCGCGCCACCTGCCGCCATGCCGGGGTTGCCCGTTGGATTCACCAAGACGTCTCCGTCTGGCGAGGCGATCAGGGTCGCGTGACCCTTCAAGACCACGATGCATCCGTGGCGTTCGGCGAAGGTTGCCGCATAATGCTCGCGGTCACGCAGGATGTTGCGAGTATCCGTCTCGGCAAGCCGGGCCATTTCACCCGGGTGCGGCGTGATGACGCGCGGCCCTGGGTTGACCTCGAGCGCCTCGGGCCTGCCCGCGATGACATTGAGTCCATCCGCGTCGAGCACGAGCGGCAGCGGCGCCTTCGCCAATACAAGCCGTACGAACTGCGCCGTGCCCGGGTGCTGCGTAATGCCAGGACCCAGCGCGAGCGCGTCTTTCCCATCGAGAAAGTCCAGCAACTCGTCTGCCGCGTCCGCATGAAACGACGCGGTCTCGGTCGCGCTGAGCGGCCGGGTCATGCATTCGATGAGCGCGGGGGCCAGGCTGGCCACGCAAGGTTCGGGCAGCGCCAACGACACCAGGCCGGGCCCGCTGCGCAGGGCTGCATGCGCCGTCAGCATGGCCGCGCCGGTGAATCCGCGCGCCCCCGCCGCAACGGCTAAGTGGCCGAACGTGCCCTTGTGCGCATCAGGCGCACGAACTGGAATCAGCGCGCTCATGGCCTCGTGCGTCAGTTCGTTGATGGTAGCCGCTACAGCTTGTCCGCGAGATGGTCTTCGCGAATGCCTTGCTCTTGCATCAGCCACTCGACCATGGCCTTTTGTTCCTCGGTCAAGTCTTTTGTGCGGTGCGCGAGTTTCTTCGCCGGCACGCCGGCCCAGATTTCGTAGGGTCCAACGACGGTATCTTCGCGCAGCACGCTGTTCACACCGATGATCGCCCCATTGCCAATGGTCACCCCGGGGCTGATGTAGGTGCCGCTGCCGATCATTACTTCGTCGCCAATCTTGACCGGCTTGACGATGAGCGGCGTCAGGTAGAAATGGGCTTCGGTGCCATAGAACAGGTGCGACGTATCACGAATGACCACACGCTCCGCGATGCCTGTGGCGTAGCCAATCTCAACGCGCTCGCGCGCCTCGACAACGCAAAACCAACTGAACCCGGACCGGTCGCCGACGATGATTTTGCCTTCGCCCGTTGTGCGGAAGATACAATAATCGCGGATGCGGCAGGCAACGCCCAACTCGACATGGCCGTCAACGTGCAGGTGCTTGCCGTAGAAGCGGCATTTCTTACCCTTCTTTGCAAACTTGCGTCCGTGATTCCAAGTACGCCAGCGGCGCACGATGTTTCGAGCGAGCCCCATAAATGAGAATCCTCCGGTTCCTGCCGTGCGAATGATACCCCGGTACTCAGATACGATACCCGAGCGAATCGCTTTGAAGCCACCGGACAGGAGTTCTATGCCACACATTACCGAGAAGCGAGCAGAGCCGCAGAGCCGTTGCATTCACTTCGGCGAATGCGGCGGCTGCCAGCACCAGGATGTGCCCTATCCTGCGCAACTGGCCGCGAAGCAATCCGTGCTCGAGGCCATGTTCGCGCAATGGTGGGCAGAACCCATCGAGGTGACGCCCTCGCCAGAAACATGGCATTACCGCAACAAGGTCGACTTTTCATTCGGCCTGAAGTTCTTCGACGAACCCCCGCCCAAGGGCGCGCCGCGCCCGACGGTCCTCGGCTTCAAGCGTAAAGGCAAGTGGTTTTGGCCGCTCGAGATTGAAGAATGCCTGATTGCTCCGCCGGGCGTGGATGCGTTGCTGGCGGGGGTGCGGCGCTGGGTCGAGGCCTCGGGCCTGCCGCCCTATGACTCCAGGCGGAACCGAGGCATGCTGAAGGGCCTGCTCGTGCGCGAGGGCAAGCGCACCGGCGAGCGCATGGTCTGCCTGCTCACGCGCCCGGGGGACATCGACGGCGAGGGCTTCAAGCAGGCCGTGCTCGAGTGCTTCGACGCGGCCAGCATCAGTTGGGGCGAGAGTGCCTCCGACAATGAGGCCGCCTTCGCCGAAACGCTGCATGCCCTCCACGGCCCGCCGCACATCCACGAAGAGTTGCTCATCCCCGCTCACGGCACGGCGCGGAGACTGCGCTTCCGCATCTCCCCCATGAGCTTCTTCCAGACGAATACCCTTGGCACGGAACTGCTGTATGGCACGTTGCGGGAGTTGGCGGCCAAGCAGCCCGGGCCCATGCTCTATGACCTCTACGGCGGCTCGGGCGGCATTGCCTTTGCCTGCGCGGACCAGTTCGATGAAGTGGTTTCCGTCGAGAATGTCGAGGCGGCATCCGAAGATGGCCGCTACAACGCGCAGTTGAATGGCATGCACAACGTCGCGTTCGAAACGGCAGACGTGCCGAAATATCTGCAGCGTTTCCGCGAGGGCGATGGCCTGCATCCAGACGGGCTCGTCATTTGCGATCCGCCGCGCGCGGGCCTGCAACCCAAAGCCCTGCGCCGCCTGATTGAACTGGCCCCTCCACGCATCCTATATATAAGTTGCAAGCCCAGTGCGTTCGCCGGGGAGATGCAATCCTTCAGCGAGCACTACGCCCTTACGCACCTAAGCGCGGTCGATCTCTTCCCGCACACCGAGCATGTCGAGGTGGTAGCGGAGTTGGTCAGGCAATAGCCTATGTGGTTGCCGCTCAGATTGCGGCGAACACGAGCAGGGAGCCTCGAAATGCCTTTCAGTTGGCATGATCTCGATTGGTTCGCCTTCGCAGAGGATGGCGGCGATAACTTCAATTGGAAGTGGATTGGCATCCTGCTTCTTTCCGCCGCAGGGATCTTTCTGCTCGTGGTCAGCGGCGTTGCCGCGACGGCGACCATCCGAGATGCCCGCTCTACGGGTTGGCCCACGGCGCAGGGCGAAGTGTTGCGGTCATCCGTCGAGCAGGCCACGCGAACCTTCAGCGATCGGGATTGGCTGCAGCCCTGGCAGACCAGCGTCTACACCTGCCTGGTGGACTATCGCTACGAAGTGGACGGGCGCGCATTCGAATCGGACCAGGTGATGGCTTCAGGACGGGCCATCGACCATACCAATAACTATGCAGCGAGACGGTGGATCGAGGCCTTTCCAGAGGGCGCCAGCATCAAGGTCTTTTACAATCCAGGCAATCCGTCGCACCGCGCCTTGATCCAAGGGGCAGCGCCTGGCGCATGGCTCACGGTTGTCTTGTTTGCCTTGGGCGGGGTGCTGTGCCTTGGAGGTGCGTACGCGCTCTACCGGTGGGGGACGGATTGACGGGCATCCCCTAAAGCAGGCCGAGCGCTTCCACCTGCTTCTCGGCCTGTGCGGCCCAGCCGCGATTCGCCGCCGGGCTCGCTGGACTCGGATGCAAAATGCGGCCAATCTGTATAGGCATATCGCTTAGGGCTGCCTTGGCTTGATACTCCGCGAACTGCCCGACGCCGATGACCCACTCTGGTTCGAGCGTGAAAACCATCTGCCGAAGGGCGTCGTTGCAAGCTTCTTCCAAAGGCTCCCGCTCGGCCACGGGCAATTTGTCCGGCGTGCGGTTTCGGCCGCTCTCCTCGAGAAAGCAGAGCGGACAATAGTTCCACACGAAGAACTTCGAGAAGAACGCATCCGGCGTCTTGTAGCGGTCGCGCGCCCAGCCCCACAGCCGCGTTCCGCTCACTTCACTGCGTGGGCAGGCGAATCCCTCGACGGGCCGCTTCGGGTGTTCAGGCTCCGGCTTGCCGACTGGCGCCTTGATGCCCATCCAGTCACGCACCATGGTCACGTCGCCAAACGGCACTCCTGTCTGCGCCATGCCGAACGGCCCCGGATTCATCCCCAGCCACAAGGCTTTCACGCCCTTGCGGGCAAAGCGCAGATACGCCGCATGCGGTTCCCACGCATAGTCGAGCGGGTTGTAGACATGCGTTACGGGCGCGGAGAAAGCGTGTGCATTGGTTGCGTCGCGAAGCTGTTCGGAGACTTCGCGCAATGCGCTTCCTGCCGATTTTCTCATCCGTTGTTTAGTGTAAGCGAAGATGAATCGACCTCGTACCGGATGTCCGTGTCGCCGTCAATGTACGCGGTAGCTTTACCTTCGATCGCATCCCCATGAAAGGGCTTGTCATCGACTTGCTCACCTGAGAGACGAAACGTGAGCGACACAACCACGGCATCATCATCGACTGCGATGCCGTCTATGTGGAACGAGTCGCCACCCCATCCGTACGTATACGTGTTCGCGATAAGGGCACTTACACTTTCGTCATTGATTAGCGTGTGGAAACTCTCCTGAACGAGGAACGCCACTATCTCCTGCCGAGCCTCCTTCGTGACATTTCGAAGATAATCGACATAGCTCAACTCGCTTCTTTGACCAAGTTCGCTCCGCATATCTTCTACGAGCCAAATCCCAAGCCAAACGAGGTCACGCAAGCTGTCAGCCGCTGGCTGCTGCCCGCCTGCGATGCGCAGCAGTTCGTCGCCTTCCCTATTGGCTAGCAGTCCGGCCGCGCGCAACTCGGCGGCATCGTGCAGTACGTCATCGGAAGATTCTTCCTCCAATACTTGGTATGAGTATGCGGCGAAGACTTCCTTGAGAAATGCCCATACTCGGGATACATCGAGCGTTTGGCTCGAATACTCAGTCACGGCGATTTGCAGGCGCCACCAATCCGCGCGCTCTTTCAATTCAGCAACGTCTACGGTTACTTTCGTATCCACATTGCGTCTCCAGACTACATCCTTGGCGTCTCTTCGATGGACCTAACAACGATAAACATACCCTCGTCGGCCAGCTTAGCACGGGTGTACACTTCCAGTGCTGCATCGTCAATCAGCGTTGGATATTGATTGTGGCGGACCCTCTCGATGAGCAATTGCTGGATGCTCTTGTCGTCGCTATATGCATATCTTTTAAGCGCATCAACTGTTGGCTTCAAGACATTGTCCAGATCCGGACTTCGTGTTGGATGGGCGCACTTGTAAACAATCGTGAGGCGCACCGCTTCCCAGGGTGGTCCTTCCAGCCCGCGAGTAGCGGATTCGAAGCCTTGCCGTAGCTTTGCCGCCCATTCCTCGCGCCTCTTTGTTCCCTTGCTTTGTTGGGAGACGGGCGTTCCAGCAACGAAGAATGCGATTTCTTGGATTGCCTTACCCACTCACTACGCCGGTTTTTCGCCCATCCTTTGGTGCATGCGCTGGATGCCGATGATCTCTTGCTGAAGGTCGGCGGCGTAGTCTTCGTCGAATTCGCCGATGCGGTCGGCGACTTGGAGGGCGCGGCGGAATTGCCGCAGGCGGATATGCACCTGCACGAGCAGCAGCATGGCGCTGATGTGGTCCGGCCGCTCGGTGAGCAGGCGGTTGAGGTGGCGTTCGGCATCGGCGAAGTTGCCATCGTCATGCGCCCGCACGGCATCGCGGTAGTCGCGCGGGCTGGTCAGGCGAAAGGCGTTCTGCAGGCCGAAAGAGCCCAGGTAGACCAAGGCCGGCAGCGCGAGGAAGGCCCATAT
>CAZLBS010000007.1:0-9877 GCA_964557505.1 uncultured Nitrospiraceae bacterium
AGTGTTCGGCGTCTTGGGCGACAATCTCGACAATGCGCCAGCCATCCAGCACCGGGCGGTTTCGGCGGTGGTTGAGAAGCCGCGGCGCACCTACGCGCTCGACGTGCCCGTGCCCGCCGGGTTCATAGGCGGACCATGCGTCGACACGCGGGGCAACATTGTCGGGGTGGTCGGCTATGACCTGACGCGGGAGCAAGGAGGCGACCTGTATACGCGCAGCGGCCATCCACTCTTGTACCAGAACGGCTTGTTCATGCCATACATTGACAATCCTCCTACGCAGACCGAGCTTGGCCAAGAGGGCGAAGATGCCTGGCTGGGCGTCTTCACGCAGCCGCTCACCCCGGACCTCGCGGCCTACTGGAACGTGCCAGACGACGGCGGCATTGTCGTGAGCACGATTGTCGCCAACTCGCCTGCCGCGCTCGCCGGTTTGGAGCGCGGCGATATCATCACGGAATTCGCAGGCACGCCCATTCGTGCCCGGCAAGACCGCGATGTGCTCGACTTTACAAAGCTAGTCCGTGAGACTGGCGCGGAAGAGCCCATCGAAATCAGCCTGCTGCGCAACGGAGAGCCGCTGGACTTGACGGTAGACCT
Organism: uncultured Nitrospiraceae bacterium; assembly: GCA_964557505.1. Lineage (GTDB taxonomy): Bacteria > Hydrogenedentota > Hydrogenedentia > Hydrogenedentales > CAZLBS01 > CAZLBS01. The sequence continues at coordinate 601 of CAZLBS010000007.1, forward strand.
CGGCACGCGCCCGAAGACCGCGGCCGATGCGGGCGAATACACGGACAACATCTTCGGCCTGACCGTGCGTGAGCTGACGACGGACTTGCGGCTGATGCTCAATCTCTCGCCTGATGTCGAAGGCGTGATCGTGCGGCGGGTGAAGAGCGGCAGTTGGGCCAATCTCGCCAATGTCATTCCAGGCGCGATCATCCTGAGCTTTGGCGATTACCCGACCACCACGCTCGAGGAGTTTGAGGAGGCAGTCGAGAAAGTGGCTGAAGAGCAGCCCGGCGAGGTCGCCGTGTTTGCACGCGTCGGCCAGCGGACAGGCTTCTTCCGGCTGCAGCCGCGATGGGACGAGTGACCCGCTAAAGCGCCCGCAATCGCGGATACACCCGGGTCATGTAGAACATACAGGCGATCAGCCCGACGACGAACAGCATGGCGTACTGAACGCTCGCAGCACTGCCGGTAAAATGCAACTCGTTGTTCGCCGGCGCCGAGGGGTCATACAGCACCGTGATGGCCCGCCCTTCATCGAGAAGGTAGATCTCATGCGAGGCAAGGGCGTTCGGGCTGCCTGCTTCCGGCCAGAATCCCTGCCAATAGCCGTCATAGTCCGCGTCGCCGACTTCGTACGAATACGACACGGATACCTTATTGCGCACGTCGATGGCATTGTAATGCGTCGGCTCGATGGCAACATCGGTAATGACGCCTTGAGCGAGCTGCCATGCAAGCAACGCATGCGTCTGCCACCAGAGCACGCCAAGCGCCAAGGCTTCCGCCACGCCGGGGCGCCGCAAGTGCCGCTTCTGTGGTAGCGTCATCCGGTCCGTCTCCGTTACCTTTGTGTTGTAGAGTATAGCAGCAGGCAGGGGTTTACGCAGGAGCGCGCCATGATTCTCCAACCGATGCTCGCCTTAGGAATCGCAGCAATGGCCTTTTCAGCCCAAGCCGCGCCCGTCATCCTCGACACGGATATTGGCGATGACATCGACGACACCTGGGCTGTGGCCATGTTGCTCAAGATGCCGGAATTGGACGTCCGCCTGATTACGGTTGCCTCTGACGATACGCCACGGAAGACCCGCTTGCTGGCCAAAACGCTGCAATCGCTTGGGCGCGCCGATATACCGATTGGCGCCGGACCCAAGACGAGCAGCCGTGAATTGCGGCTCGAGGCATGGCTGGGCGGTTACGAACTCGAGTCCTACCCAGGCGTGGTGCATGAGGATGGCGTTCAGGCGCTTATCGATGTGATCATGGGCAGCGAAGATGAAGTCGTATTGATCACCATAGGGCCGATGACCAACGTTGCCGCCGCGTTGGAGCGCGAGCCGCGCATCGCAGAAAGGGCGCGCGTCATCAGCATGGCCGGCAGTGTCGATGTGGGCTACCTGGATGCACCGAAACCCGCCCCCGAATGGAACGTGCTCGTGAACCCAGAAGCGGCCCAGCGGGTGTTCGCAGCGCCGTGGGAGATTACATTGGCGCCCCTGGACATCTGTGGGAATCTACGGCTGGAAGGCGAACGCTATCTATCCGTGCATGCCGCGGACACCAAAGCCGCGAAGACGGTCATCGACTGCTATGAGACGTGGCCGCTACGCGAGGGGCATCCTGAAGATGCGAGCAGCATTCTCTTTGATACGGTTGCTATATACCTCGCCAAAAGTACGGAGTGGGTCGAAATGGAGACCATTCCGCTGGCCGTCACGGACGATGCCTTTACGCGGCGCGATGTGGAAAGCGGCCGCCCGGTGCATTGCGCCATGGCTTGGAAAGATGAAGCCGCCTTCAAAGACTATCTTGTCGCGCTGCTGACCGAGTAAGCTGCCTGGGCAATCAGGGCGACAGCAAGATGGCGCGCACATCATAGGGGGCAATGCTCAGCTCGAGCTTCCCCTCTGCGATGGTCAAGGCCTCTCCTGTAACCATGTCTTGGGCGCGGCCATATGCTCCTCGCCCTATCGTCATCGTGCCGCTTGCGTCCACACCGTCGTTGTTGCTCACCACGATGATGCGCGCATCGCCGCGCGTGCTGCTCTGCCACGCGGCCGGCGGACCGTCCCATTGCAGAGGCAAGAGGTCCGCAAGCGCGCCGTCTAAGATTCGCTTGACGGGTCCGGCCAATCGTCCTTGAGGTCCTTCGAACCAAGGAACGAGGGAGGTAATGACGTTTCCTTCTCCCTTTCTGTTGGACACCGCCAATGCATGGCCGCCGCGGTCGCGCGCCAAAACCTCGGCATCGGCGCCTTCCGCAATCTCAGCCGGCACATAGCGCAGCGCTTCAGGGCGCCATTCGCCCTCGCCACCAAATTGGTGAGACCGTGAGGTGCGAAGTTCGGGCGTCATGATCAGTCCGGTGAGTTCCGTGTGCTCAGGCTTCGCGGCGCCAGCCGCCAGCATGACCACGCCCCCCCGTTCCGCAACAGTTGTGAGCCGCTGCGCCAGCGCATCGTTCAGCTCTATCTGCCCCAAAAGGAGCACCATCTTGTAGCCGTCCAAGGCATCCAAGGGGCCCTCCGCCATGAGCACGTCAAAGCACTGTCCCCAGCGCGTATCGCCCATTGCGCGGAAGGGGGCGGAATCTTTGCCTTGCTCGGCAAATTGCTGGCGGGCTTCATGGCGGTTCTCGTATGTGCCGAACGGCACCGGCGGCTCGCTGAAGAAGACATCTTCGGGATCGGGTGCGAAGCGGGGCACGATTGCCGACAGCGCGAAGGGACTCGGCGGCGGATCATCGAGTTCGTATGCCCCCCATGGCCATGGGTCCATCACATATTGAATGCCCGGAAAGGCCGTCAAGAAGAATCCATCGATCGCACGCTGTCCTTGCCGGTAAGGTATGCGGGCATAGTTCCACGCTGTATTGTTGGTGCGGTAATACATCGGCGTCATCCAGCCATGGTCTTGCGGCAGGAGAATGGCCACGGGGACATCCGGCGTCCCCGGACCAATGTTGTGGAGTTCAGTGAGCGCCTGGTCGAGTTCGCGCGCAAGCAACGACTCGGGGCGCTGGCTCAGCAAAATGTTCCCCCCTTCGATACGGTATCCCCGCGCGCCGGCAAACCAACTTTCGTATAGATGCCGCTTGTAGAGCGAGCCCGGCATCGTATGCACTACCCCGTAGATCGTGCCCCACCACAACGACAAGTCGATGCCCCATTCCGTGCCGTACTGATTGGCGGCCCCGCGGGCGAAGGCGATGGCTGTCTTTAGGTCCTCGACGTCGTCATTGGTCCGCTCGATGAGCACCATGTCCGCGCCGCGCCGTGCAATGGCATGCGCCGTGGTGGAATAACCCAGCACAGCCCAATTCTCGTGCGGCGCCGAGGCAGCAATGCGTTGACCAGAACGGTCCAAATACGCCTCGAACAAATCGAAGGCTGCTTCGTGCGTCGTGGGGTCCTCGGCCAGCAACTCCTGCGGAAAGGCCACGCCGGCGCTGTCGTCTTCGAGCCAGCTAAACACGATGGCCTTATCGCCATGCACTTGCCGCAGTTTGCCGACCGCTTCGCTGTAGGGCAGGAAATGGCGCTGGCTGTAGCCATACTCGGAGCCAATGGTGCGCGCGTTCGCCCAGACATGCGTCGTGACCATCAAGCCCTGGTCCCGCGCGGCTAGCCATCCTTCGAGCGGCGACGTCGAGTCTGCCTCGACGCCCCATGCCCATGGGCGCTCCGCCAGCCATTCCAGCGCATAACCCTCCTGCCAATTCGGATCGACCGACCACACCACGCGCATGATTGGCGCTTGAGCGGGCGAAAGCGTCGTGACGAGAACGCAACAGGAGAGAGCGAAAATGCGAATCAGCATCATGGAAATCCCTTCATGACGAGCATGAGCGCCCAAGCGTACAGGGCATCTCACGCAAAGCCGGGGCATGAATCAGAGGAGTTGGTCCGCCTATGATACAAATCTCAAGGCTTTGAGCATAGCGGTTGTGGTGCGCGCGCCTTGCTCAACCCCATCGCGCGGCGCGCGGATGTCGATCTATTGGCCCCCTTCGGAGCCCTGTTGGAACCGTTGCCCCTAATCCCGGCATGACGCCCGTGGCTGGTCATAGGCGGTTTATTTAGCAAAAGAATGTCCTTCATGTGCCATCTGTATAGCCTGGCCCGCACGGGGTTACGGATAAACTCGTTGCCGTTATTCCAAGTCAATCACCGGTACCAGCCAGATTTCGGTAAGGCGGCTTTGTTGGCGCCAATTGATGTTGGGTTCGTAGGGGGTGTCGAAGGTGAGAACGAGTTCACGGTCGGCGGTGAGGGCCTGGGGCACGTCAAAAAAATTCTTCTCGCCGATTTCGACGCGCTCCTTTTCGGGGGTAAGGCGCTCCCCGTCGGCATTAAGCAGACATTTGCCGTAGCCGGTGATCCAAAGTTGGTAGCGCGCATCGGGGTCGAGACTCACGTACCGCATTTCGTTGGGCCAATCCATTTTACTGACCCATGATTGGCGGTACGCGTGATAGCCCTTGTCCCACCACATGAAGTCAGGATTCTCTGCACGCTGGGGCACGGGATCGGTGTTCGTCTCCTCCCCGCGCACGACACGCGGCGATTTCGACACATTGCCGATGTCGTCGTAGAAGCTTCCCGGTACCGGATTCTCCCAGGTTGCAATCTCGATCAGCCGCGCCTCGCGCGCTTCTTCATCGAGTTCTTGGGCCTTTTCCAGTTCCGCTTCGAGCCAGAACCGATTGTTGAGCGGGTAGTCGAGATAATCGATGATGGCGCCGCGCTGGGGATCGCTGGCTTGGTGGCGCTCGACGCTGAGCTGCATGCCGATTTTCTCGAACAGGGCATCGCCGAGACCAATGATCTGGCCACGGTTTGGCGCGGGCGCTATATCGCTTTCAGCGCGGGCAAGGATGGCCAAGGCTTTCCCGATGTCGCCGGATGCCAACAGTTCTTGGTTGGCCTCATGCTCCAAGTGCGTCTCGTAGGCCAAGCGCTCGCGCAGCCAGTAGTCGTAGAGCGCCCGAAGCTTGATCATTTGCCCCCGCCAGGTTTCCTCGTAGCGTTCGCCGTTCTTGATCATGTTGCGCAATGCGGTCACGCCGCCATTCTCAGCGAGCGGTCCGCGCCAGTTCTGTTCGAGCTGCAGGATCGCATCTTCCGCGCCTCGGATGTTGCCGAGATACAGGTTGTTGTATTCCTGCAAAAGCTCGCGAATGGGCGTCTCCGGGTCCCATCCAAGGGCGCTCCAAACGGCCTTGTTGACGTCGTCGTTGACGCCGTCGCTATAGGTGATGAAGCCGATGGTGTACGGCGCGAAGTGGTTGTGCACATCGCGGTACCGGGCTGGCTCGGGGTTGATGGGTTCTCGGCCCTGTGTGTAGGCAAAGGCCGGGTCCCACCAGGGCGTGGGGTATTGCGAACGAATGGTATGGGTCATGTCCGGGTAGTGGCGCAGGCCGTAGCGTGCGTGCAGCCGCGCACGCGTCTCAGGTATAGGCGGACTTGAGGGCCCCGCAACAAGCCCGCCGAACCAATCCGGCTGTCCCCGGTCGAGGTAGTCGTACACATAGTCTGATTCAGCGGGCGTAAAGCCCTGCATCGAGAGCCATATCTTCGCCTCGGGATGCACCCGCAGGAGCGGCCCCGTTAGCGCTTCCAGAAACGGCAGCACCAATTCCGGTGGATTGTTTCCCGGATCTCCGCCTGGAAAAAAGACGGCGTCGAGGCGCTCGCAGTCTTTGTACAGTTCGCGGTGTTGGCTGCTTGCCTCCTCGCGCTGCGCCTCATCGCTCAGGTCAAAGGTCGCTGGCGTCCACACCCAATACTGCAGGTCATACTTCGCGCACAGCTTGCTCAGTTCCCGGTTCATGGCCTCCGGGCTCGCTTCGAAGTGCGGACTCGGCGCTGTTTCGAACGGGATGTTCTCGATTGCATTCGCCCCAAAGAGCATCAAGTCCTGGATATAGAACTCGTAGTCTTCCGCTTTCCAGGCGTCATACGTGTTCGACTTTTGCCTGTATCCAAGTTGGTGACCTCGCAGCGGATAGGCGGGAGTCTCGACCACGCGGTAGCCATCTGGCAGTTGAAATCCCCCATCGAAGAATTCTGCCGTGCGGTAGAGATGGCCCAGCGCAAAGATTGCGCCGCGCGTGGACCGGGCCATGAGCACGAGGCTTTTCTCCCGTGCGCGCACGGCATAGCTCTCTTCGCTCAACAATGTGTAGTTGCCGGGGTCCGGCGGCAAGACATCGTCGCGCAGGAGGCGAAAGACCAGCGCAACCTTGTCGCCCCCGTTGGTCCCCTTAGGCCATTGCTGTTCTGTGTATGCGCCCCTGAGCCCGCGTTGAAAGCGGAGCGTTCGCTCCATCACTAGGGAAAAGGTATTGGCCTGCTCCCGTGCGGCGTAAATATCCACGTGAAGCGAAGCCCCATCGAACAGCCGGATTTCCCAGGCTGCGCCCGGAAGAGTTGCCGCCATTGCTACCAGAACTGCCATGCCATGCCGCATCAATGCATCACCCTTTCGCACATCCCAACAATCAAAAAAGCCTCCCGGCGCGCCGCGTGCGCGGGAGGCTCATAGACTAGCATCAATAGCGTGGTTGCGCCATCCGGGGCGTGGCTGTCGTTACTTGGCGGCGTCTTTGGCTTTGAGTTCCTCAACGAGATCGATGTATTCCTGCTTGGCTTCTTCTTGACTCTTGCCTTTGTGCTTGGCCCATTCGTCATATTTGGCGCGGCCGACGAAGTCCATCATGCCAGGCCGGTTGCCCTGCACGTCGCCCTCGCTGGCTTGCTTGAACAGCGCATACAGCTGCAGCTTCACCATGTTGTCCGGCGCTTCGGAAAGCTTGGTCACTTCGTCTTTCGCCGTCAGGAATTTCTGCTCGAGTTCGTCCGACATCGGCTGTGTCTCCCTAGCACTAGCGGGGCGGGAAGGGCCCCGGCTTCCCCCGTGTATCTCAAGAAGTATGCGGCATTTACGGGCTGCGCGCAAGCATTGCCAGCCGCTCAATTCCAGTTAAAAAGAGCCTCGAGCTTCTCAGGCGCCAAGATGCACGGGGCCTGTTGCTGCGTCTTGCGCAGGGCTTGCTCGTATTCGTAGTCGAGGATGGCGTAAACGAGGGAGTCGTGCCATTCCCCCTTGGCCCACGTGTGTTCGCGGAGGTGGCCTTCCCGTTTCATGCCGCACTTTTCGGCTACGCGCGCTGTGATCGTGTCGGCAGGGGGCACTTCGGCATAGACCCGGTGCAGCCCAAGCGGACCAAACGCAATCGCCAATAGCGCGCAGATCACCTCGGTGCCGTAGCCGTGTCCCCATTCACGGCGTGCAACGAAAACTTCCATCTTGGCTTGGGGGCGCTTGCGCACGAGATGGAGTTGGCAATGGCCGATTATGCAGCCGTCTTCGCGGCGCTCCGCAACCAGCTCATAGTTGTAGCGGGGCCGGTTCTCCTGATGCTGGAGGCAGCGCTCGACATAGTCGCGGGTCTTTTCGTACGTGTTCGCCTTCCAGCTCAGGAAGAAGACCAGGCGCTCGTCCGAGCAATAGGCGTGGAGCGGGTCGAGATCTTCCCAGCGCACCTCGCGCAGGAGCAGGCGCGTCGTCTCGATGCCTTCGACCAAGCCCACGATGATTCCCCTTTCGCCGCATGCGCCTAGGGCTCGAATTCCTCGCCCTCTTCGCCCTCGTCTTCGCTGCTGTCGTCGGCCCCGCTCAGCAAGGCCATGTCTTGCGAGGCCTGGTCCATCACGTCTTGCGAGGCATAGATGGTTGCGCTCGTGCGGCAGGCTACAGCAATGCCATCACTCGGGCGCGAGTCGACCCGGAGCACCTGCTTGGTGCCGTCTTGCATCGTCTGCTTGACGTTGAGGTGGGCGTAAAAGGTTTCACGTTCCAGCTTGTAAATGGTCACCGAATCGATTTCGCCGCCAAGCCCGACGAGAATATTGCACATCAGATCATGCGTCATCGGCCGGCCGAGGTCGCGCTTGATGAGCGCCGCCTGAATGGCGTCCGCCTCCGGCGTGCCGACGACAATAGGCAAGAAGCGGTCTTCGTGCCGCAAGATAACAATAGGGTGATGCTGGCCGTCATGCATGACGCCTAGCACTTCAAGCGGTACCATGCTGTTCTCCTTACGCTGGCATCATAACGTGCCGCCGCTCGCCCTGTCGACGGGACGCGCCCGATCGCCCGCAGGCAAATGGCATCGAACAGGCGCGACACTTCTTGAAGCCCCTGGTCATCAAAGTTTCGTGGGTTGTCCCAGAATTCCTCGAGCGCACCGCGGCCTTCTTCCTGGTAGGCCTGCACCTTCAGCATCATTTGCGCTTTGTCGAGGCCGCGCACCAGGCGCGCTTCGGGGGAGGCTGCTTCCGCCAATTCCTGATGGAGCGCAGCGTAGGGGGCCTCAAGTCCTTCCATCATCTGTTCGAAGAGCATTTGTTCGGCTTGCCGTTTGGCCGACTTGAGTTGACCGTCCACCGCGGGCATGGGGATGTCCATGAGTTTGGCTTCTGCGAGGTCGTGCAGCAGGGCCATGGCCAGCGCCTTGGATTTGTCGAATCGTTCCGGGTATTGGCCGCACATGAGCAGCGTCAAGAGGGCAACTTCATAGGTATGGGCCGCGACCGACTCGGGCTCGGTCACGCCGCGAAGCAGATATCCCGACCGGGGAACGCGTTCAAGAGGGTGGACTTGCCGCATGACCTTCAAGACGTTCATTTCGAAGGCGTTGGCAGATGGCGAGCGGCCTGAGGGCTTTGGCATGCTTACAGCCAGCGCACCGGCTACGGGCGTTCGCCGTCTTCGTCGAGCGGCAACAGATCTTCCAGTGAAGGCAGGCCCGACATCACGTCTTCGAGATCGGGCTGAGGCGTGGCGTCGCTGCCGGTTAGGCTGCCATCGGGGTGCGCCGCGGCCGCGGAGTGGTGGCCGTTCTTCTGGGTGCGGGCATGGCCGTTTTCACCCGCCTCTTTCGACGGCACGTGACGAGTGCTCGCGCCCCCTTCTTCAAGCGTCAACTCGCTGCCTTCTTCCATGGCATGCATTTGGATGAGCGCCTCGACGGCCCGCGCCAAATCGGCGGCGGCTTCATCTGCCTCATTGGGCTCCTCGTCATAGGGTTCATACGGCAGTTCATCCGCGCTCGCGTTGATGCTGTCATCCGCTTCGTCATCCTCCACGGCATCATCCCAAGGCACTTCCCGCCCGGGCGCGTGGGCTTCGCCGCCGGATTCCGCGGTCTCCCGCAAGGGGGGCGCCATTTCCGCCGCGGGTTCGGCGGCGGCCTCTGGCTGGGCTTCGGCCGGAGACGTACTTG
>CAZLBS010000007.1:9887-15417 GCA_964557505.1 uncultured Nitrospiraceae bacterium
GCACGAGGCAGCGCTTCCAGGACAGGCGCCTCAACGCTGGGCAATGCCGCCTCGCCGCCCATGGCCCGCACGCGATTGCGGCTGGCCGCCAAGCCGATGAACTCTGCCAAGCTGCGCAATTCGCCAATCTTGTTCGCGAGTTCAGCATGGTGCGCCTGCAATTGCCGTTGCAACGCATCCGACTGCGCATGCGCCGCTTGCAGCTGCTGGCTCTTCTCCTCGCGCACAGCGTCGAGTTCGGCTTCGGCCTGCAACCGTGCTTCGCGCTCCGCTTCCAATTGCTCGCGCAAGGTGTCGGCTTCTTGCTGCGCGGCGTAGAGCGTATGCTGCATTTCCTCGCGCTGCGTGTTGCCGCTGAACAGTTCTTGCCGCAGGCTGTTGTTTTCGTCTTTCAGATGCGCGCGCGCTTCCACAAGTTCCCCGTGTTCGCGCTCGATGCGGGCGAGCGATGTCTTCAGGGTGTCGCGCTCATCCTGCAAAGCATCGCGCTCGGCGAGAAGCGCCTCGCACGCACTGCTCGCTTCGTCGGCGCGGCGGCGCGCATTGTTGAGCGCTTGCTCCAAGGTGGCGCGCTCCTGGCTGAAGAGCACGCGCTCTTGTTCCAGAAGCTCGACCGTCTCGGTCACTTCGGCCCGGACATTCGCCAATTCTTCCCGGCTGACCTGGTTGGCCCGGGCACGTTCCAATTCCGACTCGAGTTCCGCGATGCGGCCTTGCCGTTGCTGCTCGATTTCCCGAAAGCGCGCGCGGTTGGCCTCGGCCATTTCAAGCAGGCTTTCGGCGCGCTCCATCAACGCGGATGCTTCGTCCCGGGCAGTTGCCGCGTCTTGCTTGGCCTGCTCCAATTCCTTGCGCGCCTGTCCCGAGGCGCCTTCGGCAGCCGCCGCCTTCGACTCCGCCTCGGCTTTCGCCTCCTCGAGGCGGGCAAGCTCATCGGAGAGCGCGCGCAATTGGTCCTCGACTTCGGCCACGTGCGCGCTTTTGGCGTACGCGTCGCGCAATTGGTCTTGCAACGTTCGCACCTGGACGTCAAGTTCGCGGTTGTCCTCGAGGGCCTGGCGGTGCTCGGCCCGCTCTTCTTCAAGCGATGCCATGCCATCGCGCACCCGTTCGAGTTCTTCGCGCAGGGCCTCGACTTCGCCTACCCGCGCGCGGAGCGTTTCCGCATCCGCATGGGCCGCTTCCAATTGGCGGCGCAAGTCCGACAACTCCCGGCCTTGCTCAGCCAGCGAGATGCGCTCGCCGCGCAGCGAACGCAAGTCTTCAGTCGCGGTCGCCAGGTCGCTCTGCACGCTGCGGCTCAGGCTGATCGCAGACTCCAATTGCCGCTCGAGTTCGCGCGTGCGCTCGCGCTCGGAGTCGAGCTGGCTGTGGAGCGAACGCGACTCGCCAGCGCCGACCGGCGTGCGGCGCATGAGCTGCCGCACCTGCTGCTCGAGCGATTCAATCTCTCCGCGCTGCCGCTCGATCAGATCTTGAGCCTCTTCGGTCGCGCTGCGGCGTTCAAGTTCCGCCCGGATTTCATCGGTCTGGGGCAACACCGGCACCGTCTGTCCCCGCTCGATGAGTCCCTGCAGGCCCTCAGGCAAATGCTCGAGCCGCTGCGGGTGGCAATTGCTCGCCAGTACGACGAGATGTCCGTTGTCGAGGAAGATGCGCACCACGGCTTCAAGTTCATCGACGAGATGCGTGAACTGTTCCAATTGGTCGACGAGGAGGATAGCGGCGGCCGCACGCTCGAGGGGCGAAGGGTCGTCAATAAGCAAGCGGGCTTTGTCTGGAAAATCACTGGCGGTGATGAACGCCAGCCCGATGTGGCGCGAGGCGGAGCGGACCCGATTGACCATGGCATAGAGCAGGTGCGTCTTGCCGCAGCCTGAATCGCCCAGCAGGACGATCGGTTGCGGCCCGACGGGCTTCAAGTCGGCCACGTTCTGCGCGACGGTGAACGCCTCCAGATTGGACTGATCTACCAGAAATGTTCCAAACGTGTAACGGGTCATCATGTCGCCTGTGCCGCTGATGGCGGCGCCGTTGCCGGGCAAGGGCCCCCGGATGCCGCGTGACGTTCGCCTATGGAATCCCCCTATTCCTTGACGAACTGCGAATTGTACTCTACTAAAGCCTTGAATGGGGATGCTAGCCCGGCACAGCGCATCTGTCAACCAGTGTCCATGGGGGAGGCAGGATTTGCCGCGTCCGCGGCGCGTGTCAGTGGCGTTCGATGAGCCGATTTGCTAGGCTCTGGCAAGCCTGTCCTTTGGGGGGAGCCCAGCGTGCGCCTTGAAATTGCGGCCCAGACGGATGTCGGCCGCCGCAAGAAGACCAACGAAGACCACTACGGCATTTACCGCGAGGACTTGCCGGGGCTGCGGTTCTTCAAAGAAGGCGCTCTGCTCGTGGTGGCGGATGGCTTGGGCGGGCATATGGGCGGCGAGATTGCGAGCAAGCTCGCGGTGACCACCCTGCGCGATATGTTGAAAGAGCCGCCGCCTGCACCCGAGGGCGACCCAGCTGTCAGTCTGACCATTCTGCGCCGCATGGAAGAGTGGATGGTCAAGGCGAACGCCAACATCTACCAGACCAATCTAGACTTGGTGAAGAGCGACCGCCCGATGGGGACGACCCTTCTTGGCGCCCTCGTCGAGCCGAAGCGCGTCCTCATTTGCAACGTGGGCGATTCCCGCTGCTATCTCTTCCGCGACGGTGAAATCATTCAGCGCACGGAAGACCACTCCTGGGTGGATGAACAGGTGAAAGCGGGCCTCATGTCGAAAGCGGAGGCCGAGGTCGATTCGCGCAAGAACATCGTGACGCGGAGCATCGGCACCCAAGAAGAGGTCGAAGCCGACAGCTATGTCTGGGAAATTCAGCCGGGCGACTTGTTGCTGTTGTGCACCGATGGCCTGATCAATATGGTCAAGGATTCTGATATTCGGGCCATCATCCGGGAGCAACTGGGCGCCGCGGAGACGGTGAGCCGCCTCGTCACGCTTGCTAATGAGAATGGCGGCAAGGACAATGTAACGGTGGTAATCGGGGTGATTAGCCCCAGCCTGCCGCGCCTGCTCTATCAGCGCACCCGCTGGTACATCAAGCAGCACGGCGTCAACTTGTGGTGGGCCTTGGCCACCGTGGCGATCGCGGGGATCGCCTTTGCCGCGGGATATGCCGTCCGCGGCCTCATGGAATAGCGAGGCCCTATCTCGCAGCGGGGAGGTGCCGGATATGCGCCGCACCATTTTCAACACGCCGGTCTTTCGGGAACTTTTCTGGATGTGGGCGCGCCTCTATTGCCGCCTGACCGGATGGAAATTGCTGGGCGAACCGCCAGAAACGCCCTTCGTCATCATTGCCATGCCGCATACCAAATACAATGACTTCATCCCGCTTATGGCCTTGATTGGTTCTTTTCGCCAGAGCATTTATTGGGCTGCGAAAGATAGCGCGTTCAAGGGCATGCTCGGCCCCATTGCGAGGTTCCTCGGCGGCGTGCCCATTGACCGCTCGGCCGCAAGAGGGCAGGTCGAGCAACTTGCCGACTTCATCAAGGCGCATCCTGGTGGCGCGCTCCTCATCGCGCCCGAGGGGACGCGCAAGCGGGTCGAAGCCGTGAAGTCCGGGTTCTACCACGTGGCAAAGGCGGCCAATGTTCCCATCGTCTTCGGGCAGATGGATTTCAAGAAACGCATCGGCGGATACGGCGGCTTCATCCTTCCCACAGACGATATCATGGCAGACTTCCAGGTCATCTACGATGCATACAAAGACTACAATGCCAACGACCCCGCCAACTGGAATCCTGAAGCCATCTTGGAAGGCGGGCGTCGTATCCTCGAGCGGCAACAAGAAGACCCTGCCGCGCAACAGCCCGAGCCAGCGGAAATGCGGCCCTGAGTCTGGTTGTCGCGCCGGACCGCGGCAAGCGCGTTATGCTCACGGACGCATGGGCGTTGCCCTTCGCCCAAGCCCACCTCTAACGCCTCTAATCCGGGACGATTGGATCTCTAAGAACGGCGGCGATTTCAGCGTTGTCGGGCGTGCCGTCATTGTCCGTGTCGCGGCGTTGGGGGTTGGCGCCATAGACCGCTTCTTCGGTCGAGGTGATGATGCCGTCTTGGTCGGGGTCGCGCCCGGCGATAGGGCGGCTGTCCGGTCCTGCCTGGGCGGCCACGGCTGCCCGGATGATGCCCGTTTCGTCTACATAGAAGAAGCGCAGCCCCACTAGAAATTGGATGCTAGGAAAGGCGCGCAGTTCATAGCGCGGGGGCATGCCTTCCGCCCCCGCTTCTGTTCGCAGAATAAACTGATAGCCCCCGGTTTCGCCGCTGCCGAGCAGGGGGTCGATGAGCGCGGCGCTGCCGCCGTCTCCGAGCGGGTCGCGGAGTTGCGGCAACGTACCAAAATCACCGGCGCCATCGCCGTCGGCGTCCGCGTATGCCGCGCGTTGAAAGGCAACCTGCGCGTTCATGATGGCATGCATGTTTAGGATGGCCGCACGCTCATTGACGGCAGGCCTTGGACTCGCGCCAAGCAGGGGACAGCCGGTGAGGGCAAGCACTGCCGCCGCCGTCAGGGCCATGCGCCAAACCACGCTATCGCGAGCCTTCGGATGTGGCGGCACTGGCGTCGAGCGGCTTGATGTACATCTCTTTGAAGTCGACCATGATCTCGGGATTGTGTCCTTGCAAGGTAATCCAACCGCTCGGATATTGCTCATGGCGCTCCGGTGGACTGGTGTAGTCGTTGACGAGCACGCCATTCACCCAGATGTCGATCTCGGGGCCAACGGCCCGGATGCGCATGTGGTTCCACCGGTTGTCGACGGCGTTGAGCTTGGTGGCTGACTGTTGATTCCAAATGGCGCCCGTGAATTGCTCAGGCGGTTCGTTGTGGATCTGCGCCTCATAGGTGCGCGGCCAGGGGTCGTCGCCGCTGCACCGGAAGAAGACCCCGCTGTTCGAGCCATTGAAGGGCCGGAACATGAGCACCAATTCAAAGTCAGCGAAATCATCCCGGACGGTGCGCAAGGCATTGCGGCCTTCGTTCCAATTCTGGCTGCCATCGACGCGAATGAAGGTGTCGCCATAATCGCTTACGACCGACCAGATGGGATCGCGCACGACTTCCCAGCCGTCCAGGTTTTCACCATTGAACAGAGGAATCCAGCCCTCTTCCGATGGCGGCAGCGGCCGGATGCGTAGGTTGCGGAACTCGACATGGTTCTTGTAATCCTGAATGGCGATATGCCCGCGCATGGGACGGTTCGCGAGCGGCTGCATCCATTCCTCGGCTGCCGCTTTCTCCGCAGTGTAGTCTGTCATGTCGATATCGTATAGCGTGATGCCATTCAAGATGGTCCGAATTCGAGGGCCATCGGCAAGTATTTCGCCTTGGTTCCATTCGCCGGCCGGTTTGCTGGCGTCTTCTGCGGCCGGCACGGCGGCGTATAGCGATCCCGCGCGTTGGTAAGGCGTTTCCCACCCCGGCTTAATCACCTGGATTTCCATGCCCTGGCTCGCGGGATTGG
>CAZLBS010000007.1:15427-19746 GCA_964557505.1 uncultured Nitrospiraceae bacterium
GTATTCATAGCGCAGGATGAAGTTGGCATATTCGCCCGGGGCGAAGGCCCATCCGCCTTTGCCCGCGCCCGTAATGACGAGCTTGCCGTCTTCGGCGGCAAATGCCTCCTGGTTGCCTCGCGGAATGTACCAGTCATCGAGACTCTTGCCATCGAAGAGCGGAAAGAAGCCATTCTCGGCTTCCTCTTCGGTGAGAATGCCAGACCAATCAGGCATGTCCGCCGCAAGGGCCGTGCTGCTTAGAAGCGTCAAGACGATGGGTAAAGCGTTGATGGCTTTCATGACCGCGTTTCCTTTGGTAGCTGCTGCGTAGCCTGGCCTTCCGCTCGCGCGGGCCATGTGCTTAGCAGCCGTTCCTCAACAATATGGGCATCCAGCGCCGCGGCAATCATTGCGTAGGAGATGGGCGATGGGTGCAAATCATGGTCCGGATGCAAAACAAAGTCCGGGTTCTCAGGCTCCAAGACATCGCGCGCGTCGTAATAGTGCACGCCGCGCCGCTCGAGTTCCTCCAGCAGGCGCCCGCTCAGAGGCTCCGCCCAAGCCATCATGGGATAGAGCAGAACGATGAAGCAGGACCCCGGATACTGATCGAGGTAGCGGTCTTGTGCGGCTTCGAGCACGGCCCCGGCCAACTCGAAATGGCGTTTTGTGTAGTAGGGCGGCACGTCGAACCAATGGGAGCGGAAGAGCCCCGAGTAGTTCAGTTTCGACATGAACCAGGTTTGGACCGGACGCGCGGTGGCGAAGGTCCCCACGTGGTTCAGCTCGCCTCCGGGACTCAGTTCGTAGGCGGGGAAGTTTCTGGCCCACTTGGAGATGGGCAGGGCCGAGCCGATAACGCGGCGAACGTGGCTGGGCAGCCACACATAGACCGCAATCCCTCGAGAGCCCGGGGCAGCCACATCCTGCACATACCCCAACTCGAGTTGCTTGAGCATGTGCTGCGGGCCATATCCGCCGATGCCGAAGTTGTGCGTCTGGAATTCCGGGCGGCGGAGTTGAAATTGAGCAGGAAGGGTCTCGCTGTCGCTGACGCCCAAGCCAAAGCAGAAACTATCCCCGAAGAAGAAGGCGTGATACGGGGCGGTTGCGGCGGCATCGGGCCGGGGCGTCAAGCGGTTGCCGTGCGGATCGATGGTGTATTGGGCGAAGAGGACATGCTCGCCATTGACGAGGTAGTCATCGACGGTGGCCCTGCCGGGGCGTGCCGAGAGCCCGAGCACGTCGTGCGGGGCGTTCGAAATGCTGCCGCCTGCGATGTGCCAGCGTTCGGGCGTGCCGCGGGTCATCCATTCGTACAAGCCGAGGGCCTGATCGAATGCGAGAATAAGGCCCGCGGCAATCGCGGCGATGTAAAGCGGCTGGCGCATCATTCTCATGAGCCGGTGGGCGGGGTTGTCTGCGGAGCCCGTCAAGGGCTCATCCTTGTTTGCGCATGGCGTTCATCATTTCGGTTAGCCCTTCGATAGCATTCGGGGCAATGCCCGCCCGGCGGGCGCTGAGGCGTTCGCCGCCGTCGATGGGGATGATGCTGCCGGTCATCCAGCCGGCCGTGCAGATGTAGACGCACAAGTTGCCGATTTCTTCGGGCTCTCCGGCACGCCCAAGCGGAATGGTGTCGCGGTGCTCCTCGAAGCTGCCGCCCATGGCAAAAGCCTTTTCAACGCCCTCGGTGATGATGGGGCCCGGGGCAACGGCATTCACCCGAATGCCCTGGGGGGCCCATTCCTGGGCGAGCGTCATGGTGAGCGCATCGATCCCTGCCTTTGCCGCGCATGCGGGCGCCATGCCGACCCAGCCTTGATGATGCAGCGTCATGCTTGTGCTGATGATGTTGCCGCCATTTTTCGCCAAGTGCTTATGTGCGGCGCGGCTGCAGAAGAAGGTGCCGTACAAGTCAATCTCGAGCACGCTCTTCCACTGGTTGTCGCTAAGCTTGCTGGAGGCGTAATAGAAGTTGCCCGCGGCGTTGTTGACGAGGATGTCGAGACCGCCCATCGCTTCGGCGGCCTCGTCGATGCAGGCATTCACGGCTTGCGAGTCGCGCACGTTTAAGGCGGCGCCAATGGCTTGCACCCCATGCGCTGCGGCGATTTCTTTGGCCTTTTCCTGACAGAGTTCGAGACGGCGGCTCGCGATGACCACATTGGCGCCGGCCATGGCGAGCCGCTGCGAAATGCCGAGACCGATACCTGAGGCGCCCCCCGTGACGAATGCCGTCTGTCCCTTGAGCGCGTCTGATCGGAACGGAAATGGAATGTCCATGATGTGGCCCCCTTAGCCCTTGCATGACGATTGTGCCTGGTGCGGCGCGTGCGTGACGGGATTGTATGCCACGGGCACGGCCACGCGCGACCTGATTGAGACCAAGGCATGCAGGAGCCGCCTGACAGGCTAGCCCCGAGCGAAGCTTAGGAGCGTGATGGGCAGCCCTTAGGGGATCATGTCTTAGCTGGGCATGACGGCCTCCGCCGCCTTGAACAACTCTTCTTTCGAGACTTCGCCATCCCAGCGTTTAAAGAGTTTGCCGTCGGCGCGGTAGACCAGCGTCACGGGAAGCGCCCCGACTTCGTCGATGCCAAGGCCATCGGACACTTGGTCGGGCATGCCGTCAATGACGACGCTTTCAAAGGGAATGTCATTTTCTCGCATGAAGGGCTTGACGGCGTCTTCGATGGTATCGGGATGGTCTGCAGACACCATGATGAGCTTGAGGCCATCGCCCACTTTCGCTTCGTACAACTCGACGAAATAGGGCATTTCTTTCACGCAAGGCGGGCACCATGTCGCCCAGAAATTGACGACGAGAGGCGTCCCTTGGGCGCCCTCGATCATCGCCTTCAACTCAGCGGGGGTCGCAACGGTGAGAACAGGCTCGGGCCCCGGCTCGTCCGTTGGCTCGGCCTCTGCCGTTTCGTTTGCCTGCGTGGGGTCTGCCGCTGCGTCCTCGCCGGATTCCGCTGGCGCCTCGGCTTCCTGTTGGGCTGCTTCGGCTTCTTCCGGCGCCGCGGGGGCCTGCTCTTGTTGCGGAGAACACGCTAGGCTCATAAGCGGCAGCAGCGCGAAAAACGCCAAGGCTATGCCCGATCCTGCCGTGGATGTCCGTTTGCCGGTCATGATGACCCTCCCCATTCCGCGCATGCAGCGCCTCTCAATAATCCACGCCCAATGAAAACAGCCGGGAGAGGCGCCTTCAGGCGGCGCTTCTCCCGGCACGTACGTTACGCTATATGGCTATCCAAATTGAAGCTGCTTTGCGAAGCTGGGCTCAGGAGCCTTCCTTTTCGGAACCTTCCATTTTGCCCGCGTTGTCTGCAAACTTGATGGTGCAGCCCCAAGCGCTCACTTCCGGCTCGCTAACGTCATTTCCCGCAAGGACTTCGTCCAGCGCCTTGGCAACGTAATTGGTTTCGCCCTTTTCTTCTGGGCTCTTCCGGTTGTCGTATGCCCCGTGGTAGACCAACTCGCCCTCTTCGTTCAGGAGGAACACTTCAGGCGTGCGCGAAGCCTTTACCTTGGCGGCGTAGTGGCTGCCTTCATCCTTCAACACGGGAATCGACAGCTCGTTTTCTTCCATATATTCAGCGATTTCATCGATGGGCGTATCGCGGTGCGAATCGACATGCACAAAGACGACATTATCGTCGCTGTACTCTTTGGCGAGTTCGTCGACGTGCGGGTCAAAGCCCTTGGACCACGGGCACTTCTGGGAGGTGAAGGTCATGACAATGACTTTCCCCTCGAAATCTTCCATGCTGTGCTCGGTACCGGTATGGTCGGTCATAGTCCAACTGGGCATCTTTTCGCCCATCTCAATGGCACGCGCCTGGACGTCGCCTGTTTGCACGAGCACAAGGCCCGCGCCGATGGCGATAATTGCGATGATGGCGACAGGCGCCGCTTTCTTCATGCTCATACCCAGATTTCCTCCCTTTCTTTACATGTGGCCCTGAAACAGATGGGGACAATCCCCTCACGCTAAGCGTTCCCGCCCGCGCGCACCCCCTCTTTGGCACGCACTTAGGCGGATGCTGGCCTTGAGAACAATCGCAGCGCGCGCGCTTATTCGCGCGCTGGACCCACTCTGGCGTAACGTGCATTCACGAGAACGCTGCAATGATGTCGCGGTCGAATGCCCAAGATCCAAGTCGCGGGGGGAATTTCAGCGCCTCCCGCAAGGACTTGAGAAAGCTGTCGCGCGGAATCTCGAAAGCCCCGAGCCGCAGGAGATGGTCATTGGTCACTTGACAGTCTACGAACTGGAAGTCCCAACGGGCTGTCTGCTTGACGAGATAGGCCAGCGCGATCTTGGAGGC
>CAZLBS010000008.1:0-3434 GCA_964557505.1 uncultured Nitrospiraceae bacterium
TCTCATGGGCATCTATTTGCTGGTTGACAGGATAGGCGGCGCTCTCGCCGGAACGGGTAGGGCCGCATGCGCCAATACTCGCATGCCCCCCAGCACTCATGAAGCGTGCCGCATGCCTGGGATCGCGGTCAGGCGCCTAAAGCTGATGGGCGGGATGGGTGCGGCGGCGCTTGTCCGGCGGGGGCAGTAGGCGGCCCGCTACTTCGACTCGAGCGCCTTGCCAAGCATGCCGATGGCCTTCCCAATCTCCCGGCGTTTCGCCTCGAAGGCTGAGGAGTCCCGGGTGAACTGCACCAGATTGGGCAGGATGGCTTCCAAGTTCAGGGCCGATTCGCCTTGCCGAATCAGGGATTCGGACAGGCCCGCCGCCCGCGCCTGGCGCAGCCGCTCCGACAAGAGCGCCAAATAGTCAAAGTCGTCAAGTCCGTCGCGTATGGCCGCCAGCCGGATAGAAGGCACAGGACCATCCGCGCTGGGGTAGAGCAAGACGCCATTGCCATTGGCAGGCGTAACGTCCAATTGTTCCGCCCAGACATCTTGCCCGGGCCGCGCGCGGAACGCAGACCAGTAGTGCATGCCGTCGAAGCCCGCAGCCCATGCCTGCATGAAGAGCATCCGGTGTTCGAGCGCGCCGAAATCCAAAAAAAAGTTGCCATAAGGACGCGGCGGTGAATGGTGCACATACCACCAGGATTCGCCCCCCGCCGAATTGCGTTCCAAAACGGCCCGATTGTTCAAGGTGTCGAGCATGGGCAGATGCACGCCCCAAATGTCGAGGCCTTCGGGCAAGAAGGGCTGCAATCCGAAGGTCGTCACCATCACGGGGATGCCGGGCGCCGCCTCCTGCCATGCCGTCACGCGATCCATAAGGCGCGGCCACGAGGGCGGCGCTGGTTCCGCCGCAAGCTGCGTAAAGGCTTGCCCGCTCAGGCCTTTGGCCGAAACAAAGCGATTGGCCTGCTCGAGCAGCGCGGGCGCATCCAAGAGGGATGGCGGGACGTGCACGGTTGTAGCCCCGCTCGCTTCCAGCGCGCGCAACGCCTGTTCAAATGTCTCAAGGTCCTCGGCATACTGAGGCGACTCCTCCGGAAATGGGGTCACGTCGCGAAGCGTAATGCGGTAACGGTTGCTGAGGAGCCGCAGGGCATCCCGCAGCGCCTCCGTGCCGCCGCGATAGCCCATCGCCTGACAGGCATCAGCGTACCCTTCCAGCCAGAAATTGATGTCTGTCTTATGGCGTGGGCGCTTTGGGAGGTCAAAGGCAAACACTTCCGCCTCGATCCAAAGCTCGACCGGGTCGAGGCCGGGGGCGAGCACTTCCACCAGGCCGGTGTAGGGGCCGGGAGGCGTGCCAGTCGGCGCATGGACCGTCACCCAGAGGGGAGCCGTCTGACCCGCAGGCGCGGAAAATCGCGTGGCTGCAGGCAGCGCGTCGGGCCAATCGCCGGTCGGGCCTTCAAAATGCGTCGGCACCCGCACGGCGTGGTAGGCGACTTGGCGGACGTCGATGTGCTCCGCCGAAATGCGCGCTTGGTTCTCCTCGTTCACGAGGCCGCTCGTCTCGACGCGAATGTCCGTGATGCCCGTATCGCCCTCGGGGCGGATCACGATTTGAAACGATTCCCGCTCGTTGCCCGCCAAGGCGATCGTCTTAACGGGGTCGGTCCCCTGCCGTGGGCGGACCGTATCCTCCGGGAAAACTTTGTGCGTGCCTGGCTCGAACCATATCTGAGCGCTGCTGCGGTGCGCGAGGGTGCGGTCGAGCGTTCGCGGCCCCCGTTCCAAGGCGAAGGGTGCATCCGTCCACGCGGCCATGGTGCGCTCGGTGGGCCTGCCCACGGTAAACTGCGTGTCGATCCCCCCATGGGGCGACCCCGTCTGGCTGCCCAATGCAAACGGTTCGCCGCCTCGCTGCAGCTGGGCGAAAAACTCGTATACGCCAGGTCCGGGCGCTTCCCAGTCATACGTGCAGCGGATGACGCGGTTGGGGTCCAGCGAGAAGCGGCGCGCTTCCATCGGCCACACCTCGCCCTCAGGACCCAGCACCCGCGCCTCTATGCGCAGTTCGGGAAGGGTCCGAGGGCTCGCCATCCGCAAGACGAGTTGCCCCGCCTCGTAGTCCAACTGTGCGGCGAGTTCCTCCGAAGCGAAGTCAATATGCTCGAGCCCGCGCACAATGCCCATGAAATAGGTGGTGGTTCGGGCTGCCCCCGGTTCGAGCACGCCAGGCGTCAACACCGTTTGCACAGTGGCGGCCGTCCCCTCGGGCCCTTCCGGTTCCACAAGGTGGGCGTAGGCATGATCGGCATGAAAGACCGCGTAGGCCGTCTCCCGGCTGTCGGCATCGGTCGCCGCGGCCCAGTTTCGCGTCGCGGGGGCATAGCCCGCCTCCTCTGGGCTGCGAATCCCCGTGGGCGTCGGCACGAACACCCGGTCGTTGCTCGATAAACTCCCCCCCGGGGCGAAGGCGTTGCGTACCCACGGCGCCACCCACTGCGCTTCCTCGCCCTCATTGGCAATCGTCCACGTTACTTCCATGCTCGCCGCGTCCACGTGGGGTTTCATGAGGCGTTCGGCGCGGAGGCCGCGAATATTCGGCCCGTCGCAGCTATACGTAAAGCGCAACTGAGGCTGACTGCTCCCGGGAGGACTGGCGATCTCAAGACGTTCGTTCAGCCGCCGGTTCGGCACATAGAAGCTCCCTACGCCAAAGCCCTCTACCAAGAGCCCTTCCGGTGCGGCAAAATCGGCATCCGTCCCAAGGAAGACAAAGTCCTCCAACGCGCCCCCTTCATCGGCCCCGATGGTGACGCGCAAGAAGTTGCCCTCGATGGTGGCTTGATCAGGCACCTCCTGGGCTTCGGCCGTCGCGGCCGATAGGAAACACGCCACCATGGCGGCGCTCAATGCGGCGACGAAAGCAAACGGCAAGACATCTCGCATATGGTCGTTCAAGGGTAGGCACCTTTTGAATAGCGTTTCTCACGCTTGGGTGGCAGCAATGGGGCGCTCCCAGGCTTCATACGCGCCTGCATTCCCCACATGTGCTTTACAATTCGCTGTTTGCGGGGTATACTTGTTGTAGAAGCGCGGGAAACGGGTCCGGACAAGCCGCGTAGCGACAGCCACGCGGTCTTGCATTCTGGCCGGCAATCTGTGAGTGTAGCGGCAGGGAGAGAGGTGCGCAAACCGCGTGGCGCAGGGCCAGGCAGCAGGCGTGCGCTGGGGCATGATGGCGAGGGGATGCCGTGAAAATGAAGGTCGAACACATCAACCCATTTTTGGAAAGCGTGGTGGAGTGCTTTAGTTCCATGCTGGACGCGCATGCCGAGCGAGGCGACGTGGGCATCACGAATGGCGAAACTAATCCGCGTGATGTGACGGCGCTAATCGGGCTGAGCGGAGAGGCGCGCGGCACCGTGTGTCTATCGTTT
>CAZLBS010000008.1:3444-19490 GCA_964557505.1 uncultured Nitrospiraceae bacterium
GGCCATGAAGCTCGTGAGCGCCCTGCTCGACCAAGAGTTGCACGTGATGGATGAAACGGTGGTCGACGGCGTGGCGGAGTTGGTCAACATCGTCGCGGGCGGCGCCAAGGCAAAGTTTGCCACTGCTAACGGTCAGCCCATTGAATTGGGCCTGCCAACCGTCGTGCGGGGCAGCGACTATACAGTGGAATATGGGACGAAAGTCGTGTGGCTCGAGGTGCCCTTTACAAGCGAACTTGGGGCCTTCACGCTGCGGGTGACTTTCGAGTATGAGCATGCGGGGGCTAAGGCATGAGAGCGCTAGTGGTGGACGATTCAGCCGTCATGCGGAAGGTGCTGACTGGGGCCCTGTCCCGGTGCGGCATTGACGAAGTCGAGCATGCGGCCGATGGGGTGCAAGCGGTCGACCAGGCCAAGCAGAAAGAATTCGAAGTGGTGCTGATGGATTGGAACATGCCGAACATGTTGGGGATTGACGCGGTGCGCGAAATTCGCGCGCTTGGCTTGCGGATGCCCATCATCATGGTAACGACGGAAGCGGAAAAGGCGCGGGTCATCGAAGCGCTGAAGGCCGGCGCCACGAATTACATCATCAAGCCGTTCGAGCCCGCCACAATAGTCGCGAAGATCCAAGAGGTGCTGGAAAAGGCCGGCGTGCAAAGCCGATAGCGCAGCGCCGTTTCTCTTGGCCGACGTGTTTTTTTTGGCAGCCGCCCGCGGGGCGGCTGTTTTTTTGCATGAAAAGGCGTGAGTATCTTGACACCTTATGATAGACTGCATGGCGTTGGCAGCAGTGCCGGTTCCAACGCCGGCAAGGGGGAGGCAGACGCATGGCACGTCCCGGCGGGGCGAGCGATATCGAGCGCAAATCCGAACCGCGCCAGTGGCGCTTGGGCGGACGCATCCGCACGGCAGTATCGCTCGTCGTCATCCTCATTGTGTTGGTCGCCGCGGTGAGCTTCTTCTCGGGCCTCACCGGCATCGAGATTCCGTTTCTGACGGACGCGGCCTTTACCGTGCGCAACTGGGCAGGCCTCTAGAGGTATTACTAGCGCGGCATATGGGCGAAGCCATCTTCGCCATCGTGCCCCTAGAGCAGAAGCATGGCGATGCTTGCAGGAGTGACATCATGGACTTGAGCTGGTTGAAATGGCCCTTAATTCTCTTGCTCGTAGGCGGGGTGATTTGGCTGCTGAGCGAGGGCGGCGTCAACTGGATGTACGGCCAGTACACGAAAGGCCCGGTCGGGGAAGACCCCGCCGTCGACAAACGCAATGAAGCGGGCCTGAATATGCTGGGCGGCTACATGCTCACGACGTTCCGGTATGGCAAGGCAGAAGAGATCCTCTCGACGGCCGTTCAGCGCTACAATTTGCAGACGACGCAGGGGTTGTATTGGCAAAACCTCTTGCGGCTTTCCCGGGCGGTCGAGCGGCAAGGCGACTACGCACGTGCCCTTGACATGTTGCGCGAAATCGAAGCAGCGCAACGGGCGGGCCAAATTCAGGATGAGCGCATCCCCGATGCAGCGACGCTGAAGCTCCGGGCCGACAAGCTTATGGAAACGCACGAACTCGGTGAAATCTCGTCCTGACGGGCCTCGCGGCGGCGGGAGCCGCGGGCGCGCTGCCGGCGGTTCACGGCGCAAGGCATCGCCCGCCAAGGCGCGGGGCCAGCATCCACCGCCGCAGGCCGGTCTCGTCGTGGGACGCATTCCGGTGCTCGAGTGCCTTCGTGCGCGCCGCCGCGCCCCCCGCAAGCTCTACGTCCTGAGCGGTGCGAAAGGACTCGAGCCCGTGCTGGAAGCGGCCGCGGGCCTCGAGACAGAAACGCGCAACCGGGCCGATCTAGACCGGCTTGTCGACGGCGCGCTGCACCAAGGCGTAGTGCTCGAAGCCGAACCTTTGCCGCTCATAAGTGTCGGCCAATGGCTCGAAGGCCTGCCTCATGGCCCCTCGACCGTATGCGTGTTGGATGGCATCGAAGACCCACAAAATTTTGGGGCAATTGTGCGCTCAGCCGCCGTCTTCGGACTAGGCGGCGTGCTGTTCAGGAAAGACCGCGCCGCTCCGCTATCGGCCGCCGCCATTAAGAGCGGGGCTGGTGGGTTCGAATACATTCCGCTTTTGCAAGAGACCAACCTGAGCCGCGGGCTGATGATGCTCAAAGAGGCCGGTTTCTGGGTGCTTGGTCTTGCAGGGGAAGCCGAGCAGTCCATCTGGGAAGCGCCGGGCGTAGACCGCCGCGCGCTTGTCGTGGGGAGCGAAGGGAAAGGCATTCGCCGGCTCGTCCGCGAGCACTGCGATCTGCTGGTCAGCATTCCTGCAACTGGAGCGATTAACACCCTGAACGCCAGCGTGAGCGCCGCCATCGCCATGGCCGCGGTTACGAAACCTTAAACCCTGCCCTCTTCTAGAGGCGGGTGCGTCCCTGCAATGCATGGGCCAGCGTTACGTCGTCGGCATACTCCAAGCCGCCGCCCATCGGCACGCCGTGGGCAATGCGGCTGACATCGATGCCGCGGGGCTGAAGCTTGCGGGTGAGGTACAGGGCGGTGGCTTCGCCCTCGGAAGTGGTGTTGGTTGCTAGGATGACCTCGCGTATGGCGCCAGTTTCGACACGGCGCATGAGAGCCTCTATGGTCAATTGGCCGGGGCCGATGCCGTCGAGCGGGCTCAGGGTTCCGTGCAGCACATGATACGCGCCGCGAAACGTACCCCCCTTTTCAATGGCCAGCATGGCGCTTGGCTGCTCGACAACGCACACCAAGCCTTGGTCGCGTTTAGGATCCGAGCATACCGGGCAGGGGTCTTCTTCGGTAAGGGTGCAGCACTGGCTGCAGCGGCGGATTCGCTGCCGGGCTTCTCGCACGGCTTCGCTCAGGGCGAGGGCTTCATCCTCGGGCGCGCTCAACAAGTAGAGCGCCATGCGTTCGGCGGAGCGGTTGCCAATGCCTGGCAGGCGGCGCAAGGCGTTATGCAGACGCTCCGCCGCCGGGGACTTAAAGATCATGGACCCACGGTCTCGCGGGCGGCCCGCACATGCTCCCATTCCTGTATGGCGGCTTGACGCGAGAGGATGTCGAGCCGGTCGATGCACATGATGCCATCGAGATGGTCGACTTCATGCTGAATGACGCGGGCAAGGAAATCGCGCGCTTCGAATTCGAGCGGCTCGCCTTTCTTGTCCTGGGCCTGCACCTGGATGCGCGTCGCCCGGGGCACATTGTCGTAGTACATTTCCGGGAGACTAAGGCACCCTTCCCGGCCCTCTTCGCGCCCTTCGCTGCGGATGATCTCGGGATTGACCAAGCACATCTCTTCGCCATCCGGGATGCGCAGCACCAGCACGCGCTGCTTGACGCCCACCTGCGGCGCGGCAAGCCCAACGCCCTCATGCGCTTCCATCGTGTCGAACAGATCGCGCACGAGCGCGTGCAGGGCGCTATCAAATTGTTCGACCGCCGCGCTCTTTTCGGTGAGCGGACCATCCGGATAGAGAACTACGTCACGTACAGCCATTGAAGAAAAAATCTCCGCGGCGCCTATTTCACGCCTTCGCTGGATTCGGCAGAACCGGCGATGACCACGGTGTTTTCCGCGCGCCGATCCAGCCGCAGCAGTATGGGTTCGAGCGGATTCAGTATAGCCGGAAAGCGCATGTCTTGTCCGAGAATCAGGTTGCGCCCGCCGCTGAATTCTCCCAACAAGTGGCAACGCACAGGCGTCTTGCGAATATTCACGGCATACAAGTAGTGCTCGCCCTCATGCTCGGCATACCGGGTTTTCACGCCCTCAAGGAGATAGCCGAACTCATTGGCCAGGCGTGGAATGTTCTCCAAGCGGCCGGTGGCGTAGGCGGACTCCATTGCATCGAGGTAGGCGGTCGAGGATTCCCCGCGCCGGACGAGCAACGTTTGCAAGGTTGAGATGATGACTTCCCGGCGCGTATGGCCGCGGCCGTCGTAGGAAATTTGATTCGGCGTGCGCACGACTATGCCGCCTTCGCTGATGTACCGCTCGACCGCCTCGAAGGCCGGACCGGACAACGCGTTCACATCGGGGAGCACCAGCACGGCGAGTTGATCCAGGGCGCCCGATGCCGCCTCGTCTTCCGTGATGAAGGCGGTCTTCATCGAGCCGAAGGATACTCCGCCATACGCTTCCCGCAGGGATTTGAGATACAGGCTGCTTTCTCTCAGGCGAGAAGAAAAACTCCATAGCAGCCCGACGCGGGCCGGCGCTTGCTGAAAGGCCTCGATGATGGTCGCAAGCCTGTTCAGATCGAGTTGCGCCGTGCCAAGCCCTTCCAATACCCCCAAATTAACGGCGATGCGTGGCCGTCCACCGTCCTCATCGGAAATGTCGTATGCCCATGCGGACAGCGCGCCAACGCCTTCCATCACGCTTTCCCAAACGATGGTGCGGGTGAAGGCGCGGGCATCATCTTCTTGCTGCACATGGTCCACGTCGAGGCGCAACTCAGGATTGAACAGCGGCCTTTCCGGCGCGAGGGAACGCAAGAGTGCGTAAGGCATCACGTGGTCGGGATGATTGACGGCAAACACCTCGTCTTGCGCGCCTGCCGCCGCGGTTATCCCGATCATGTCCGCCGCCGCCGATAAGCGTCCGTAGTCGAGGGCATCATAGACGGCCTGCTCTTCAAACATGCGCGCCGCGAAAGTGACGCCATTCGGCGCGGGACCGAAGACGCCCTGCTGGTTGAGAAGTGCGCGAACATAATCGCTTCCGCGCTCCCGGGCGAAAAGCAGGCGATCGTATTGGTAGGCCAAGCGCCCCGACAGCGGATCAATCACCACCTCTTCGAATCCACGAAGCCGGGTCGACCACGACCAATTCAAGTCGTCGCGCGTCCCGTATAGTTGCTGCAGATGCTCGATGAAGGCGGCGCGCGACGCCTCGTCTTCAAAGCGCACCACCGGCTTGTAAATCGTGTTCGTGTTGAGGACGATGTCTTGTTCGCCTGCCCATTGCAACGCATCGCGGAGCCAGGCTGAGGTGCTCGGGCTAGGGGCATCTGGAGGAGGCACAAGCATGCCCGCGGCCGACGCCCAGCTGAGCACGCTGGGAAAGCGGTTGTTCGGGGTGTCGGCGAGCATCAATGTCAGGGCCACGTTGCTGGCGGCGGCCGCGGCTGCTGCATTCTCCAAAAGGGGGCCCGGTGCGGATGCTGCCTCGGCGCCGAAGGCCGGCGGGCCGTCATAGACCACCGCGTAGTTGATCCCCATGCCGCGCAGCTGCGCCATGTTCTCAACCAAGCGAGGACCTCCCGTCAGGCCTACGAGGAAGACAGGGCGGTCCTCCGCACGGAGGCTGCCGCCCATCGGGCGGAGAGTTGCCATAACCGGCTCGGCAATGGGGAGCGTGCGCTCGTCGGCATTGTTCAGCGAGAGTTGCGCATGAACCGACGAAACGGTCCGCTCGATGTAACTCACAATGTCGTCGGCGGCCAAGAGATTCTGCGCGCTAAGTTGCACGCGTGCCCGCGGCAGAATCTCGCTGGCTATTGCCGTGCGCGCACGTGCATATGGAAATCCGTTGGACGGTTCTTGCCCGGCAAGAAAGCCCCGCAATCGGGCGAGGCTGTCAGCAGCGGCCAAAGCCCGGCCTTCGATGTAGCCGCTGCTCAATTTGCGAATGGACGCCGTCGCGCTAGAGAAGAGTTGGAAGGAATTCGACTTGAGATGGACTTCCACGCTGTACGTACCTGGGCCAAGCACCTCGGGCATCAAGCGAAATGTCTGGCTCTGCGTCCCCACATCGAGATCGACATCCGCCTCGGCCCGGCGGATGATGCCGCCCTTTGGACCGCGCACAACGACGGTCAGGGTTGAGCCAATGGAAACGATTTGGCTTCGGAGCGCGCACACGATGTCGATTGGTTCCGCGTATGGGGCGCCTGCGGCAGCAGCGATGCCGACTTGCGCGTAGCTGCCGTGATCTTCCTCGAGAGGGATGATCCACACGCCGGCCGTTTCTTGAGGCGGCGTGGCAGATGGAGCCTCGGTCTCCGTGAAAGGCTGGGCGGTGGCTGTCATGATGCCGGGGCCCGAGAGCAGCACAGCGGCAAGACCGCAGGCGCGTAAGATAGAAGCCAGGTGCATCAAAGATTAGGTGTCCTTGCGGTTGTGCCGTGCGCGGCCTGTGCCCGGCCAGGCGCCCCCGAAAACGATGACAACGGTTGCGGCAATTCTAGGGCGGGGTCTGCATTCAGTCAATGAGGAAACGGTCCGGCGGGGGCAACGGCTGACGCGGTTCACTGCGCTTCGGCCGCTTCTTCCAGTTGGTCTTCCGCAAACGGATAGGCCGAGGCCAATTTCGCGTTCAGCTCAGTGATCCGTTGCAAAACGGCCGGCCGGACGTCCGGGGCGCAAATGCCGAGCATGCAGATAAGAATGGCGTATTGCGATTGCCGGCGCAGTTCATTGTCGTCGTACAGGCCGATGGACCACGCGAGTATTGCCTGCATCAACGTGAGATAAAACTGACGGGATATCAGGTTGGCTTCGGCAAGATTGGGGAAAAGCCCGGCCTCGGCCCCCGCTGCCAGGCACCGCTCGATGTCAATCATGGCCCGGCGCCCGATGACAGGCTCGTGCTCTTTATCGTGAATGTTGTTGATGGCAGCCATCAAGGGGCGGTAGAAGGCCTGCTCGCGGATGAACATGCCCGTCGCCAACTCCGTAACGCAATCCGCGAACACGAGCGGGTCTTCGGCCGGGATGGCCTCGAGCGATGTGTCCATCTGATCGATGGCCGTTTCGAGCAGCGCATAGAGAATGTCGGCCTTCGAGCCGTAAAGGTTGTACAGGGTCGCGACGCTCAAGTTGGATTCTTTGGCCAATTGCCGCATCGATAGCGCCTCAACGCCGCCCTGCGTAATCAACTTGCGGGCCGCGCCTAAGATGCGCCGCCTGCGCTCCGCTTTGTGCTGTTCCCAAAGATTCATGCGTTGCAATTCCGCGTTATCCGCCCTGCCAGATGGCCGCGGCGCTCATATCTGCCGCGTGCGCGAAACCCTATCATGGGCTTTGGACGAGGTCAACTGAGGCATCCCAGCCGCCAGGGCAAGGGGCGCTGCTTGACGATCGGCGATCCCCTTGGTATAATCTCGCTCTTGTGCGCCAACATGCCGCGAGCGGGTAACTTACACCCTTTCCAGGCATTGGGAGGCACCCACGATGGGGAGTCGCCAAGTGGTAAGGCACCGGGTTTTGGTCCCGGCATTCGCAGGTTCGATCCCTGCCTCCCCAGCCAAGAACCAAGGCGGGGGCACGGATACGGTGCCATATAGCGAAGAGATGCGGATCATCAGCGGGCGCAGTTCCCGCACCTTGACCGAGGCTATCTGCAAGCACCTGAAAACCGTGCCGGGGAAGGTGCACACCAGCAACTTCAGCGACGGCGAGATACGGGTACAGATCGGCGAGAACATTCGCGGGAAAGACGTATTCATCGTCAACGGCACGGGGCCGCCGGTCAACCGGAACATGATGGAGTTGCTGATCTTGATCGACGCGGCGCGGCGCGCGTCGGCTTCGCGGGTGACGGCGGTGCTTCCCTACTACGGATACGCGCGCCAAGACCGGAAAGACCGCCCGCGGGTGCCGATTACGGCCAAGCTTGTGGCGAACTTGATTGTCTCCGCGGGCGCGGACCGCGTGTTGACGCTGGATTTGCACTGCGGTCAGATACAAGGCTTCTTCGATATTCCGGTGGACCACTTGGACGCGGCGGTCGTGTTCACACGCCACCTGAAGGAGGGGGCGTCCGGCGAGCCCTCCGTGGTCGTATCGCCGGATACGGGCAGCGTGAAGCGGGCCCGTGAAGTCGCGAACCGCATTGATGCAGGGCTTGCGATCGTGGATAAGCGCCGGCCCGATCCAAACTTGGCGGAAGTCATGAATGTGATCGGAGATGTGCAGGGCAAACGGGCCATCCTGTTTGATGACCTGGTCGATACAGCGGGCACGCTATGCAGCGCGGCCAAGGCGCTCGCCGAACGCGGGGCGACGTCCGTCATGGCATGCTGCACGCATGCGGTCTTGAGCGGCAACGCGGTCGAGCGGATCGAGGCCTCGCCCATTGAAGAACTCTGGGTGAGCGATTCGATTCCCTTGTCTCAAGAGGCGGCCGCGTCGGGCCGCATCCGCGTTGTGACCTTCGCGCCGTCCATTGGCGAGGCCATCAGACGCATTCATTGCGAGGAATCGCTAAGCGTTTTGTTTACGTGACGGTATGGGCAGTCAACCCCCGAGAGGCGACGAGGAAAAATGGAATTCCATACATTGAACGCGGCAGTCCGCGGCGAGAATGGCAACGGCCCATCGCGCCGGCTACGGAAAGACGGCCGCATCCCGGGCATCATTTACGGGGAAGGCGAAGCGCCCTTTTCCGTTTCGGTGGACGCGGCCGAGTTTAAGCGGTTTACGGTGCATCACCGCGGCGAGCATGGCGTGCTGAACCTGGTCATCGACGGCGACGACACGAACAGCGGTCCGATGCTGCTCAAGGAAGTCCAGCCGCATCCGGTAAAGGGCTACCCGATGCACCTCGACTTCATCCGCGTGAAGCCGGACAAGCCCATTCGCACGCAAGTGCCGATTAAAGTGGTTGGTCTCGCGCCAGGCGTCGTCAAGGGCGGCGTTCTCGAGTTTTACGCGCGCACCGTGACGGTCGAGTGTTTGCCGGGCGAGTTGCCGGAGCATGTGGATGCGGACATTTCCAAGCTCGAACTTGGCCAGCGGCTCTACGTGGGCAAGATTGTTCCGCCGGAGCATGTAACCATTCTGACGGATCCGAAGCGCGCGGTGGCCGGCATAGCCGAGTCGCGTGCAACGCGCCAAGCGGGCATGAAGAAAACGGCCGAGGAATAGGGCGAGACCGAGCATCCACTGACGGCACGGCATGGTGGTCATCGCGGGGCTGGGCAATCCTGGTCCGAAATACGACGGCACGCGTCACAATGCCGGCTTCGAGGTGCTCGATGCCTTGGCGGCGCGTCATGGGACGCGCTTGGAACGCGAAAAACACCAAGGCTTGTTGGCAGAAATCCGCTTTGGCGGTGAGCGGGTGGTGCTCGTCAAGCCGCTCACCTACATGAACAACAGCGGTCAATGCGTGGCGCGCATCGCGCGCTATA
The DNA here is from genome assembly GCA_964557505.1 of uncultured Nitrospiraceae bacterium. Lineage (GTDB taxonomy): Bacteria > Hydrogenedentota > Hydrogenedentia > Hydrogenedentales > CAZLBS01 > CAZLBS01. Next base: position 12,607 of record CAZLBS010000008.1, read on the forward strand.
CCAACACGCCGCCGGCCTCGGTCTTGGTGGTATGCGACGACATCAATCTGCCCGTTGGGCGGTTGCGCCTGCGCATGAAGGGCAGTGCGGGCGGCAACAACGGCTTGAAATCCATCATTGCACTGCTGGGCACCGATGCCTTTCCGCGGTTGCGCATAGGGGTGGGGGATAGCGAAGCCGGGCGTGATTTGCGGGACCATGTGCTGAGCACGTTTCGGCCCGAGGAAAAGCCGATCATCGAGGAAGCCGTGGCGCGAGCGGCGGAAGCCGCCGAGGTCTTCGCCACCGAGGGGAACGAGCAAGCCATGAACCGCTACAACGGATAAGCCAAAGACCAGGCATCCGCGGGGCACCAGCAGCATGAAGCATGTAATCAGCGTCTTAGTCGGGAACCACTTCGGCGTTTTGGCGCGCGTCTCGAGTCTCTTTTCGATGCGCGGCTACAACATCGACAGCCTCTGCGTCGGCACGACGCAAGACCCGGAAGTCTCCCGCATGACCGTCACGGTCACCGGAGATGAGAAGGTTCTGTCGCAAATCATGAAGCAGCTCATCAAGCTGGTCGAAGTGATTGACGTGGAAGACCTGACGCCGCTTGAGCACGTGGAACGCGAACTCGTGCTGATTCGCGTGGCGACTAACAGCGATAGCGCGACGCGCAGCGAAATCCTCGAGACGGCGGGCATCTTCCGCGCCCGCGTGACAGACTTGGGGCATGGCTCGGTCACCATTGAAGTGAGCGGCAACACGGGGAAAGTCGAGGCCTTCATCAAGATGATGCGGCCCTATGGCATTTTGGAATTGGTGCGCACGGGCAAGATTGCCATTGCCCGCGCTGGACAGGCGGAAACCGCGGGGAGCTGATTGGCGATGGCCACGATTTACTACGAGAAAGACTGTGACATGTCGCGCTTGAACGGCAAGACGGTAGCCGTCATCGGATTCGGCAGTCAGGGCCACGCGCATGCCATGAACCTCCGCGACAGCGGCGTGCAAGTGGTTGTGGGACAGCGCAAAAGCGAAACCAGCGCCAACTACAAGGCCGCCGTCGAAGCGGGCTTCGAGGTGTTGGAGGCGGACGAAGCCGCCGCGCGCGCCGACATCATCATGATTCTGCTGCCGGACACGATTCAGAAGGACGTCTTCGAGAACAAGATTCGCCCCAATCTGCAGCCCGGCAATGCCATCGCCTTTGCCCATGGGTTCAACATCCACTTCAAGAACATCACGCCGCCCGGCGATGTGGACGTCTTCATGATTGCGCCGAAGGCCCCGGGCCACATGGTGCGCGATGAATTCGAAAAGGGCGCGGGCACGCCTTGCCTTGTGGCCGTGTATCAGGATGCAACAGGTTCGGCGAAGGATGTGGCATTGGCCTATGGCATGGGACTCGGCGGCGCGCGCGCCGGCATTATCGAGACCACCTTCCAGGAAGAGACCGAAACGGACCTGTTTGGCGAGCAGTGCGTCCTTTGCGGCGGTTCGGAGGAACTCATCAAGCGCGGATTCGAAGTGCTTACCGAAGCGGGCTATCAGCCCGAGATCGCTTACTTCGAAGTGCTGCATGAGTTGAAATTGATCGTCGATCTCTATTACCGTGGCGGCCTGACCTTCATGAACTACTCGGTCAGCGAAACGGCCGAATACGGCGGCTACAGCGTCGGGCCGAAGATCATTACGGAGGATACGAAGCGGGCAATGCAGGACGCGTTGAAGCGCATCCAGAATGGCGACTTCGCCAAGGAGTGGATCGGCGAATTCACGTCGGGCCAGCCCAACTTCGAACGCATGCGCAGCGAGATGAAGGCGCACCCTATCGAGCAGGTAGGGGATGGCCTTCGAAAGATGATGGCTTGGATCAAGTAACCAACAAGGCCGCGGCAGAAGCCGCGGCCTTTTTCTTGTAACGGAGGACGCCGCCCTATGCACAATCTCCTCAAGCTGCAGGAACTGGATCTGAAGATTCAGGAACGCCGGGCAAAAGAGCACGAAATTCCCAAGCAGAAGCAGCAATTCGACGCGCACCGCGCCCGCATCCACGAACAATTGGAGAAAGAGCAAGAGGACATCAAAGCCCTCCAGCTCGAGCAGCGGGTATGCGAGAAGGACATCGAGCAGCACGAAGCGACCATCCTCAAATACAAGAGTCAGCTGCCGCAGGTAAAGAAGAACGAGGAGTACCAAGCGCTGCTGCACGAGATTGAGCTGGAGAAGAAGAAGATCTCGCAGCGCGAGACCCGCCAGCTCGAGATCATGGAAGAGATTGAAGCCGCGCAGGCGAAGTTCGCGGAAGACCGGAAGACACTGGACGCCGAGTTGCAGCGCATCGACGAGGAATGCGCCAAAATTGATGCGCAACTGCAGGCCGCGAACTCGAGGCTCAGCGCACGCCGCTGGAAGCCAATTGCGAGCCGTCGATGCTGAGCAAATACAACCGCATACGGCGGAAGCACACCGTCGGGCGGGCAGCGGTCGCGCTCAATGGCCAAACCTGCACCGGCTGCCATATGACGGTCATGCCGCAGATCGTCAACGAAGTGCTCGAGGGCAAAACGCATATCTGCCCATTCTGCAACCGGCTGCTCTACAGCTCAGAAGCTTTGAACGCGGGCGCCGCGATTTCTTAGCGGCCACTCGCGACTTTACGCAGCATGGATTTTTTGAAGCGTCAGCGGTTCGTAAGTGTTGCGGGGCGTTCCAGTGGGGTGCCCGAGGGCGCCTGGATGAAGTGCCCGGCCTGCGAACAGCTGATGTATGGCCCCGACGTCTCCGAGAATCTCGACGTGTGCCCCGCTTGCGGTCACCACATGCGTATTGGGGCGCGCGCGCGCATATCCCATCTGTGCGATCCGGACGCCTTCGAAGAGCGCTACGCCAGCATCGAGGCGTCGGACCCTCTCGGCTTCACGGTCGAGCAGGTGAACTACAGCTATGAAGCCGCCATCGAGCGGGCGCGCAGCCGTTCGGGCATGCGCGAAGCGGCGGTCATGGGCCGGGCTGTCATCGATGGCGAGCCGTGCATGCTTGGCGTCATGGACTTTTCCTTCCGCGGCGGCAGCATGGGCGGGGCGCTTGGCGAGAAATTCAGCCGCATTGCAGCCGATGCCCTCGACGAGAATCTCCCCTTCGTCATGATTTGCACCTCCGGCGGCGCGCGCATGGAAGAGGGCATGCTGGCCCTCATGCAGATGGCGAAGACCAGCGATTCTGTCCGCCGCCTGAAAGAAGCCGGCGTGCTCTACATTACCGTGCTTACGCATCCGACGATGGGCGGGGTGTACGCGAGCTTCGCCAGCCAGGGCGACATCATTTTGGCCGAGCCGAAAGCGACGGTAGGATTCGCTGGGCCGCGCCTGATTGAAGGGGCGCTCAAGGTGAAGCTCCCGGAAGGCTTCCAAACCGCCGAGTATCAGCTCGAGCATGGCTTCGTCGATCAAATCGTGACGCGCCTGGAAATGCGCCGGACGCTGGGCAGGCTGCTGCGCTATCTCGGGCCCTCCGCGGAGCGCGTTCCTGCGTGAGCCGTGAGTCTTCTGGCCCTGGCGCCAGCGATACGATTTCGCCGCGAGAGCATCTTGCCAGCCTCGAATTTCACGGCATCCGCCTGGGGCTGGAAAACATCACCCGGTTGATGGAAGCCGCGGGTCATCCCCATCGCGCCTATCCCACAATCCACATCGCGGGCACGAACGGAAAAGGCAGCGTGGCCGCGTTCGCCGCCGCGATGCTCCGCGCGGCGGGATACCGCACCGGGCTCTACACCAGCCCGCACCTTATGCGCCTGAACGAGCGCATGGTCATCGGCGGGAAGCCCATCAGCGATGAGGCCCTCGACGACAGCTTGCGCTACTTCCAATTTGCCAGCGCTGGCTGGGACCCGCCGCCGACCTATTTCGAGTTTGCCACCGCCACCGCGTTTCGCGCGTTCGAACAGGCGGGCATCGATGTTGGCGTCATCGAAGTGGGCATGGGCGGGCGCTTTGACGCCACCAATGTCCTCTGCCCACTGATTTGTTGCATCACGCAAATCGACTATGACCACATGCAATACCTCGGCGAAACGCTCGAAAAGATCGCGTTCGAGAAAGCGGGCATCATCAAGACCGGCATTCCCGTGGTCATCGCAGAGGAAAAGGCAGGGCCGCGCGGGGTCCTGCTCGAGGCGGCCCACGCGCGCGGGGCGCCCGCTATCGCCGCTGCCGAAGCCTACACATGGCGCATGCTGGGCGTCCCGATGCAGCCACGGCTTGAATATCGCGGCCCCCGCATCCGTCTGAATGATGTGCCGCTTGCCCTTGCCGGGAGCCATCAGGCGCAGAATGGCGCCGCGGCGGCCGCCATCGGGGAAGTGCTGCTTGACCACTTCGAAGCATTTACGCGGGAGCACATCGAGGCAGGCCTGCGCGAGGCGAGGTGGCCGTGCCGGCTGGAACGGGTGCTCGACGACCCGCCGGTCATTATCGACGTGGCGCATAATCCGGGCGGCATCGCTCGGTTGGTGGAAGCCATCCCGAAGATGACCGCCGTGGCCGCTGTCAGCGCCGACAAGGATGTCCAAGCGATGTTGCAATGCCTTGCACCGCATGTAGATAGGCTCATCCTCTCCCAGGTTTCCATGCACCGCCGCATGCCAGTCGAGCAGTTATCCGAAGCGGCGCGGGCGGCGGGCATCGCACATGAAACCGCGGGCGCCCTGAATGAAGCGATCGCGATGGCCATGGCCTCGGCCTCGCCGGAGGCGCCGCTGGTCATCACGGGTTCCGTCTTCACGGCAGGGGAAGCGCGTGCCCTGCTCGAGGCGGAATACGGCGTTCCGCAAGCAACGTTCGGCTAGTGATGTGTGCTTGTTGGAAAACGCCGTGAATAAGACCGTAAAGGGATTTCGGGATATGCGGAGCGCGCGGGTTGCAGGAGGCCTCATCATGATGCTAGCGTTTGCAACGCCGAACGCGGAGGCAGAACGAGTGCCGGGCTTCAAGACCATTCGTGACATCGTCTATGCGCAGCCAGACGGGCGCGATCTGCTCGCAACGCTTTACATGCCAGAAGATGAGCCCGTCGACGGCCGGTTGCGCCCGGGAATGGTGCTGGTCCATGGCGGCGGCTGGATGTTCGGCACGCGCTATCAGCAAGCCTACTACTGCCGCAACTTCGCCCGCCAGGGCTATGTGGTTATGACGATTCAGTACCGCATGATGCCGCGGCATCCTTTCCCCGATTGCGTCCATGACGCCAAGGCAGCCGTGCGCTGGCTGCGGTCCAATGCCGGGGCCTACCAAGTCGACCCAGAGCGCATCGTCGCGTTCGGAGCCTCGGCCGGCGGTCACATCGCTTCGTTCCTAGCAGCCACCACGCCCGAGCATGGGTTCGAGGGAACGGAGAATCTAGGACCGTCGAGCCACGTCAATGCCGTCATCAGCCTTTATGGCGCGGTCGACTTGACGCAATACGAAGACGACTCGGGCGGTATTGCGACGCGCATCTCGAAGGCCTACATTCGCGATTTCGCCATGCGCAAGGCCGAGAGCTTGGACGGGCACCATCCGCTTGCTCATGCCTCGCCCATCACGTATGCCAATAAGCACACCGCCCCGATGCTATTCGTGCACGGCACCAAGGATCGCCTCGTGCACTTCGAGAAGTCGCTGCACTTCTATGCCAAGCTTGTATCTTATGGCGTGCCGGCTGATCTCATTACCGTCCGCGGCAAGGACCATGGCTTCGACTACCTTTTCTGGACCAAGCGCGAGCAGGTCTTTCAAAAGATGACGCGGTTTCTCGAGCTTCATAATCAGCCCGCACGGGAGTTGCTCGAAGCGCCCCAGCTCGCCGGCAAGCGAAAACAAAACCAGACGGCGAAGGCCGCCGGGTTCTAAGCAGTTCCCACCTCACGCTCACGCATTTCTAACCCCATCCAAAAACAAAAGCCTTGCCGGCCCATCTGCTTCCTGCTACGCTCTCATGCGTCGGCAGGGGCGGTTCAACATTGGAGAGGGGTCCTATGGAAAAGCGTGTGGATATCGGCGGGGCGTTGTCGTTTGGATTCGAGAAGATTAAGGAGCAGCCCGGCCTGTTGCTGGGCATTGGCGGCTTTCTGTTTGTGCTCATGATTGTCCAGAACGCCGCCAATTTCGTTTTGGCAGAGTCGGCGCTTGGGCCGTTGGTAAGCCTTGCGTTCTTCGTCCTGTTCCTCTACCTGTACGCAGGCATCTTTCCGGTGCTCATGCGTGTCGTCGAGGGCGAACAGCCGTCCTTCGGAGAAATCTTCGGGGGCGGGGCAAAGGTCCTCCCCTACTTGGCGGTGAGCTTGGTGTTCGGCCTTATGGTTGGGATTGGGAGCGTCTTCCTCGTCATCCCTGGGCTGATCCTGATGACGATCTTTCTGTACGCGCCTATCGTGGTTCTGGTTGAAGAGGTGGGCATCATGGAATCGTTCGGCCGCGCCGCCGAGCTTTCCAAAGGGGTCCGCCTCATGCTGTTCGTGTTCATCGTCGTAGTCGGGCTCGTAGGTTTCGTGGGATTCTTGCTGTTGTTGGTTGGGTCGATTTTCACGATCCCGCTGACGGCCACCGCGTTCATGTGGCAATTGCGCCAACTGCAATTGGCGTCGCAACCACAGCAGGCGATCACGCAACCTGTGTAGGCTTGCGGCTGTCATCCGAACATCCTTGACGCGCGCGCCCCGGCCTCTTGCCTGCGGCGGGCCTTGCGCTTTATGCTCGGGCCCTTATTGAATGCGCGGCCGCTCGCGCACGCCGGAGGATCCTCACGCCATGCATGCAACATCATTGGTTCGCGCGATCTTATTGACGTCCGTTTTGCTGCCTTGTGCGGCGGCGCAAGCGCATGCGCGCCGTCGAGCGGGCTTTCATGGCCGCCGTGCA
>CAZLBS010000009.1:0-19375 GCA_964557505.1 uncultured Nitrospiraceae bacterium
GGACCGGCGTCATCGGCCCGGTGCGCGAGGTGCATTGCTGGACCAACCGGCCCACCTCGTGGCCGCAAGGCATGCCCGTGCCGGCCGAGACGCCGCCCGTCCCGGAAGGCTTCGCCTGGGATCTCTGGGTCGGCGTTGCCCCCAAGCGGCCGTATCACCCTGCGTACGCTCCCCATAAATGGCGCGGTTGGTGGGATTTCGGCAGCGGGTCGCTCGGCGATATGGCCTGCCACATCATGGACCCCGCATTCACATCCATGGACTTTGAAGGGCCCGTGACCGTCTCGGCGGCGCATAGCGGCTTCAATGGGGATAGCTTCCCCGCGTCCAGCATCATCACCTATGCATTCGGCCCGCGCGGCGCCATGCCCGCCTGCAAGCTTGTATGGTACGACGGCGGCAACAAGCCCGATCGGCCTGAGGGTGTCGCCGAGGATGTCGAGCTGGGCGACGGCAGCAATGGATCGCTCTTCATTGGCGATAAGGGCGTGATCAGTTGCGGCGAGTATGGGGCACGCCCCCGCATTCTGGATGACAATCTGCAAGCTGAGTGGGAGTCCAGCGGCCCGGAGATCCGCCGGGCAGAGAATCACCCCCTCCACTGGATCGAATGCTGCAAGGAAGGCGGTCAGCCGCTTTCACATTTCGGCTACAGCGCCCCCTTTACGGAGTATGCGCTTGTGGGCAACATCGCGCTGGCGTGCGAAGAGCCCATTGCCTATGACCCCGCTCAGGGGCGCATCACCAATAACGACGGCGCCAATCAGTGGGTGCTCCCCGAATACCGCACTGGCTGGTAACGGTGACCGGGCACATTCGGCGAGCAAAGCCCCAACGCAATGAAGCCCGTACACGTTACGGCAGCAGTATGGCCGGGGCGCCACGAACGCCGCGCCTTACACAAATTGGCCGAGGGCAACGGCGGAAGACGGGTAACAGGAGCAATCGGTGGCAGGGGATTTGCTAGGCTCTCTCCTCGCGGAAACCATCGAGGGGAGAACACTGGCGCCATGGCCGCTCGATTCAGCGACGCGTTTCTTTCAAGCTTGCTGGACATGCCTTCACGCCTTGAGTTATGGCAGAGCGTCGTGCGGCATTGCGGCGTAGAGGCCATGGCCGAGGTGGGCGTGTGGCGGGGCGATTTCGCCGCTCACATCCTGCGTCATTGCCCAGCGATACAGCGCTACTACCTGCTCGACCCTTGGCAGCATCTGCCTGATTGGAACAAACCGGCCAATGTGCCGCAGGAAGACTTCGAGCCCATCTACGAGGAGGCCATGGAAAAGACGCGCTTCGCGGCCGGGCGCATCGTCGTGCTGCGCGGGCGGACTGCTGAAGTGGCTGACGATATCCCGGACGAGAGCCTGGACCTCGTGTACATCGACGGCGATCACACGCTCCGCGGCATCACCATCGATCTCATCCGCATGCTGCCCAAGGTCAAGCCAGGCGGCCTCATCGCGGGAGACGATTTCACCCACACCCCGTGGCAGCACAAGGCCAACTTCGAGCCGACGCTTGTCTGCCCGTTTGCGGTCTACTTCGCGGAGGCCATGGGACTGCCCATCATCGGCTTGCCCCATAAGCAGTTTGTCATCGAGAAGGTGTCCGGCGGGGAGTCCGGCTTTCGCGACTTGACCGGCAACTACAGCGATCTGTCGCTCAACAAGCTGCACCCTTCGCAAATCCCGAAGAGCAAACAGCTATAGACGCGCGTCAAGCCCCGCGGCCAGAATGGGCGGCGGGGCTTGAAGGCTGTGGTATGGGGGTGTTGGTCAGTGAGGCAATCTAAATCTGCGCGCCGATTCGTGCCGCGACGACACGCACGACGTCATTGACGCGGTAAAGCCCTTGCTCGAGCGCTTGACGCGCAGCTTCAATGCGTTCCTGCCGAATGGCGTTCGCTTCTTCGTTCGCTGCTTGCGTGAGCCGCGCCACTTGAGCCGCATTTTGCGCCTCCGGGCTAATCTGGACGCCATCCTGCCGCTGGGCGGATCCCGCCGCGGCTTCGTTTCGCCGATTACGTCCGGGGGCCTGCGACGGATTGGCGAGCTCATTGATGCGAATGATGCCCTCGATACCGTTCATGGCCCGTACTCCTTTACCTCTCGGGAGGCCCTCCGTGGCCTCCATACATGCTTATCGGCAGGCCCACACCAAACTTAACGCCTCGTAAGTGATGGTCTTGGAAGGGGTTGTGGCGGCCAGTCGCGCCGTGGAATCCCTATTTGCCGGCGGCGTTGCCCGCAGGAATCTCGCGCGGTAGCACCTCAGCTACAATATCTGGGGCGCCCCCAAGCTCGACATACGTCTGGTAGTGCTGCCGCGCGGTTTCAAGGTTGCCGCGCGCTTGTTCGAAGCGGCCGAGCCACAGATGAACGAATGGCTCGTTGGGGAGGTATTCGGTCAGCCGGGTGAATTGGGCGATGCCCTTTTCGAAGTCTCCCCAGCGCATGAGGAGCCGGGCCCGCTGTTGACTGATTTCTTTCAGATAGTGCCGGGCGTTCCCGTTGCGTGGGTCAATGTCGAGCGCTTGCATGAACTTGGCTTCCGGGTCGCCGAGCGCGCCCATCTCGCGGTATTCGAGTTGGCCATCCAGCCCCACGTTCCGTGAGGCGTATCGGCGCTCCAAACGTTCCGTCCATGCCGCACGTTCCGCATCGCTTTCGAAGGTCATCAGCGTCAGCGGCGGTTCAATATGCGGCCGCACCGAGCGCAATCCCGCGGGCACCAGCGGCTCGAACATCACCTTTGGGGCTTCGAACTCAGCCCAAGGGCGGTCGTCCCGCATGAGTTGTCCGCCTTGTGCGTACGCGCGCAACGCCTCCTGGCCCATGACGAAGCATGAGAGAAACTCGACAGGGTCATCGAGCCCGAAGGGCGCCAGCGCGCGCTTGATATGCGGGGTTGCAAGCCGCTGCTCGACCAACCCGGGATCAATGCGAAGGGGCTCGTTCGAGCCGATGAGAAAGAGGTCGGCATTGATGAGCCATGCATTCGTATGCGGGAAGCTCTCGATGAAGGTGTACACAAGCGAGCGCACGATGTCTGGGCCGAGGCTGTGCAAGGGCGCCCACTGCGACACGATGCCGCCGGGGTTCAGGTGCTCCCGGCACAGCTCGTAGTACTCGGCCGTGTAAAACGTGCTGACGCCGGCGAGCGCAAGCGGCATCGGCTCGAAGGTGATCAGGTCGTACGTCTCATCCGTCGTCAATAGAAAGTTGCGCCCGTCGTCCACGATGAAGCGAATGCGCTCGTTCTCGAGCACGTCGAAATTGTCCTTGGCAAACTTCGGCGCGGCATTGAGCACTTCGCGCGAAATCTCGACCGCATCGACCCGCTCGAAGGGCCATTGTCCCAACGTGCCTGCGGTGATGCCGCTGCCGAAGCACATGAACAGCCCGCGCTCGTAGTCGCGGTCGTACATCATCGGGAGCACGCCCTGAAAGCGGTTCATGCGCACGCCCTTGTCGATGGTGGCCGTCGCTTGCACCGCATTGATCCAGAGCGTGCGGTCCGAGCCTGCCGCGTCCTCGCGCGGCTCGGAGACCAAGACCGTGCCCTCGACCCCTTCCTCGAAGTGAATCATGCGTTCGTGTTCAGGGATGAACCATTGATTCAAGCGGAGGCCCAAGTCGCGCGGCATGGCCGTGAATGCGGCAGCGCAGATTAGCAGCGGCGCAATGGCATGCGCGCCGCGCCAGATGGGGCGCATTGCAGGGGCTCCGAGCAGCAAGAGCAGCCCGCCTGAAACGAGCAGGCCGCCGAGCAGCAACAGCGCATTGTGCGTGCCCAAGGCGGGCAGCAAGAGGAAGCCGCCCGCCACGGCGCCCATAACTCCGCCAAATGTATTCGCCGCGTAGAGCAGCCCGACGCCTCTGCCAAGTGCGGCCCCGCCCGATACGGCCGCGGCTACGGCAAACGGAAAGGTCATGCCGAAGAGCAACGTGGCCGGCAGCATCGCGCCGAATGCGAAGGAGAAACGAAGCCAGCTGCCTTCCGCCCAGTCGGTTGCATTCGAGCCGGGGGCATACAGCGCATCCGGGATGCCTGCGAACAGCGGCATCACGGCGAAGCATGCCGAGCCCGTCAAAGCCAGCACGGCGCCAAAGCCATTCGCCGCCGCGCTGCGGACTCGCTCGCGGCCAATCATCCATGAGCCGATGCCGCCTCCAAGTGCGATGCCGCAAAGCATCGCGGCCAACATCGTGGTGTAGGCATAGGTCGTCCCGATGAAAATAATCGTCAGGCAGCGCGTCCACAGCACTTCCAAGGCAAGCGCGCAAAAGCCCGACAGAAAAAAGGCCGCTCCGACGGCGTAAGCTGTGGGGGATGCCCTGAGCGCCGCGATGGTCTCGGCCGGTTCAGCGGCACGCTGGCGCATGTTTGTCTCGCAGGCGCGCGAGAGCAGCCAGGAGATGATGGCCAAGCCTACATTCGCCAGCGCGGCAAGCAAGGTCGTGCGCGTATAGCCAAAGGCGGGCAGCAGCACAAAGCCGGCGGCGGCGCATCCCGCTACGGCGCCCAAGGTGTTGATGGTATAGAGCCATCCGATTCGAGAGCGGAAACGCTCGCCCGCCCCCTCGCTCACGAAGCGGCTCAGCAGCGGAAGCGTCGCGCCCATCAGCGTCGTCGGGACGATCAGCATCAGCCCAACCATCGCCGCACGAATACCGACCCCCCCGGCCCGCGAGCCTGCGACATCGCTCAGGGCAGCAACGATCCAAGCCTCAGCCGCGGGAAGCAGCACGATGAACACGGCGGCCCAAAGCCCGATAATCGCCTCGAGCACGGCATACCACCAAAGCGGCCGGGACGTGCGATCAGCCAAGCGCCCGCCCCACAGGCTGCCTATGGCCAGGCCTAGAAAGAAGACCGTCAGGACCGTGCTTACGGCATAGGATGTCGCGCCGAACAACAAGACGAGCTTCCGCGTCCACACCACCTGATACACGAGACCCGTCGCGCCGGACACGAGAAAAAAGGTGAGCGCTGCAAAAAAGAGCAGCCCGCTAGCGGGGCTGCCCTTAGTCATGATTCGCACATGCGTCTTGCACTGTTCCGCCCGTCATAGTCCGTCAAGGCTACCGAAAGACGGCGGAAGCGTCAACGCGCCTTAGTGCGCGTGGCCGTGGTCGATCTCTTCCTGCGTGGCATCGCGGATGCTTTCGATGCTGACGTCGAAATGCAAGCGCTTGCCCGCCAGCTCGTGGTTCGCATCCACCGTCACTTTGTCGTCCTGAATCTGCGCGATGCGGATGGGCATGGGGCCTTCCGAAGTCTGCGCCTGAAAGCGCATGCCCACTTCCAAATCATCCACGCCTTCAAAGGCCGTTTTCGGCACTTCTTGAACGAGTTGTTCGTTGCGCTCGCCATACGCCTGCGAGGGCTCGAGCGTCACCGTAACTTCTTCGCCAGTCTCTTTACCGGTCAGCGCCGATTCCAAGCCGGGCACAATGCTGCCGCTGCCGTGCAGATACACCAGCGCATCGCGCCCTTCCGAGGTGTCCAAGACCTGACCTTCATCATCCTTAACCGTGTAATGCATGCCTACCACTTTGTTTTCTGCTACATTCATCTTACTCTCTCCTCTTGGGCTATGACGCGCGGCGTAAATCCAAAACAGGTCCGCTTCAGATCGAGAGGCAGCGCGAAAACTCGCTTACGTGCGCGACCCTAAAGATTCTTGTTCGGCGAGTCAAATAAATGCTGCTGAGCATCCGCAATCTACGGAGCCGCGGCGAACCATGCCAAGACGGCATCGATCTCGTCTTGATGCGCGGCATAAAAGACGAGGGTATAGCGGACGTAGAAGAACAGCGTGCAGCCCAGCACCCAGATGACGGCCAGCGATGCAAGCCCTATGCGAAGCACCTTAGGCATCCGGCCCGCCTTTCGCCTTGAGGGCGCGCACCTCCGCGGCAAGCAGCGCGAGTTCCTGTGCGAGATTGCGGTTGCGCTCCGACAAGCGCGACAACATGACGCTGAAACTGAGGATAAGGGCGAACGTAAAGGCGAAGTAAATAATGAACAATACCGTAATGAATTGCAGGCGGAAGACCGCCGAGATCCATTCGATAAGTCCTGGAAACGCACCCAGCGCGAAGCTGCCCACAGAGGCGGCGATCCAGAGCAAGGCGTAGCGCTCTTTGAGATGACGGCGCCGCACCAATTCGAAGACCACCAAGAGAATGAGCAGGCTCGCGCCAAACAGCGCCAACTGATGCGGAAATAGAATGGTCGCCCCTGGCGCGGCCGCCATGCCGTTGTCAGGATTCATCGCGTGCGGCTCCCTTCATACCCGCATCTGCAGGTTCCGCATGCGCATTGCTTGAGGTGTCGTACTTGCGAAAGATATCGACGAAGATCGCCAGCAAGACCTTCACGATGTAATAAAAGGCGTGGCCGGGCGAGATCGATGTGACGCCTCCTTGGCGCGGACTCATCGTCACGGGTATCTCGCCCGCTTGCAGGCCATGCAGGTGAAGCAAGACGAGGGTCTCCGGCTCGGGGTAGTCCTCCGGATAATCCCGCGCGAAAAGGGCAATGACCTTCCGGTTCGCCGCGCGGAAGCCGCTCGTGGTATCGGTCACGCCCCAGCCCGTAAGCCGATCGACGATGCGCGACAAAAGGGATTTCCCCACCCGCCGCGCGAAGGAGGGCGTATAGCCCGTGTGCTGGACGTAGCGCGAACCAATCACCAAGTCGTGATTGCCCTCGAGCAGTTTCTCGACCAGCCGCGGCATTTCGGCCGCCGGATGCTGCCCATCCGAATCGCACTGTATGGCAATGTCGTAATCGCATCGGAGCGCGTGCCGGTAGCCGGTTTGCATCGCCCCGCCGATGCCGAGGTTGAAGGGCAGTTGCAGCAAGCATGCACGCGAATGCGCCAAGGCGATGCGGGCCGTCGCATCCCGCGAGCCGTCATCCACGACCGCCACGTCATACCCTGGACAGTGCCGCTCCAACTGCTCGAGCACCGCGCCGAGCGTCGCCTCTTCGTTGTACGCTGGCACAATCACCAGCACCCGCGGCGCGCTCTCCCCGCTCATATGCTTGTCCTTCGCATGAGCACAAAATGCCACACCCCCCACGCCAGCCCCAAGCCCCGGGCAATGTCGCGTGCGGCCAACAAATCCGGAATCATCCACCCACGCTTTTCCGGCAGGTAGCCGCGAATGCGCCATGCGGCGCGGTATTTCATCGCGACATAGCCCGCGAGGCATACGAGGCTCACAAGACTGCTGCCGAACAGCCCAAGCTCGAGGGCCAAGACGGCCGGCCAGGCAAGGGTAAACGGCGGCCCGGCCAAGTCGCTCAGCCCTGCATATCGATCGCCGCCGGAGCGATTGGGGTGTTTCGCATACAGCTTCATGCGCCAGAATCCATGCCGGGCCTGGGTACGCAAATAGGGCCACACGCGCTCGGGGTGCCGGTGCGCGACGGGGGCATCCGCAATGAACGCCAGCTTGTAGCCCGCGGCAATCAACCGGTATGAAAGGTCATTGTCCTCTCCGGAAGCTTGCCGGAACGACTCATCGAAGCCGCCTACGGCTTCAAATGCGCCGCGCAGGATGGCGACGTTGAAGGAGCCGAGAAAATCGACGGGGGCTGGGCTTCCCGGCTGGCCCATGCGGGCGTGCCGCGCCTCGATTTCGGCATGCACCACCTGGGCAAGCCATGCATCCGGATTGCCGAGCGAGTACGTCCCGCCTGCCGCGGCAGCATCAACAGGCCACGCATCGCACAGCCGTTTCACCCAGTCCGCTTCAGGCACGCAATCGCTGTCTGTGAAGACCAGCACCTCGCCTCGCGCTTCCCGTGCGCCCCGATTGCGCGCGGCCGCGGGACCGGCATTCGCTTGGGTGATCACCCGGGCTCCCGTCCGCGCGGCCGCTTCCGCTGTGCCGTCTTGCGACCCGTCATCGACCACGATGACTTCCAGCGGCGCGCGCGTCTGAGCAAGACACGCGGCGGCACACGCCTCAATACAATCCGCGGCGTTATACGCAGGCACAATGATCGAGACCGTTGCGTCCAAACCCATCCCCCTCGCGCCCCATCATAGGCGATCGCCGCGCGCGCATGCCTGGGAGCAGCGGGCCATTTCGTCCCGCAATGCACTGCCCGCATGGGCCGCGCCTTTATTGTTTCGCACCTGTTCGCGCGGTATGCTTTGGGCTATGGCGCAAGTACGAGCAGCTTCGACGCGCGGTCCTTCACTGGATGCGCTTATGGCCGCGCACCGGGCGGAAGAGCCGATCTATGTCACGCGGCCCTCGTTGCCGCCGCTCGAGGCCTATGCCGAGCGGCTTGAGACGGCATGGTCCGCACGCTGGCTCACCAACCGGGGGGCGCTGCACGAAGAACTCGAGGCCAAGCTTGCCAAGCGGCTCGATGCGCCGTATCTCAGCCTTTTCTGCAACGGCACCATTGCGCTTCTGACGGCTCTAAAGGCCGCGGACATCCACGATGGCGAAATCATCACGACCCCATTTACCTTTCCAGCGACGGTGCATGCCTTGCATTGGAACGGCGTGCGGCCCGTGTTCGCCGATATCGACCCCGCGACCTCCAACCTTGATCCGGCGGCCGTGGAGCGGCTCATCACGCCGGCGACGCGGGCCATTCTCGCGGTGCATGTGTATGGACAACCGTGCGATGTCGATGCATTCGACAGCATTGCCAAGCGCCATGGACTCGTCGTCATGTATGACGCGGCGCATACGTTTGGCGTCGCGCTGCGCGGCAAGCCGGCAGCGGCATATGGCGATTATTCGGTGCTGAGCTTTCATGCGACCAAGCTGTACACGACAGGCGAAGGCGGGGCGCTCATTTCGCAATCCGCCGCGCAGCACGAGCGCATTGGCTTCTTGCGAAATTTCGGCATCGCAAACGAGGAGGAAGTCATCGGCGCGGGCATCAACGGCAAAATGAGTGAATTCCACGCGGCGCTCGGTCTCTTGCAGCTTGAAACCGTGGACCAGGAAATCGCGAGCCGCCGGGCGATATCGAAGCGTTACCGCGAATTGCTGAGCGGCATTCCAGGCATCACGCTGCATGCGATTGGCGAAGACGTCTACCACAATGGGGCGTACTTCCCCATACGCATCGATGCCGGGCTATACGGCCTCGACCGCAATCAGCTTTATGACGCGCTCAAGCCGTTCAATATCCACACCCGCAAATACTTCTATCCGCTCTGCTCGCACTACCCGGGGTATTGCGAGTTGCCGTCCGCGGCTCCAGCGTGCCTGCCGGTGGCGGAGCGCGTGGCCGAAGAGATTCTCTGCCTCCCCATTTTCGGCTCCCTCGAAATGGACCGCGTCGAGAGCATTTGCACGCTCCTTCGGGCGTTGCCCAAGGCCATTGCCTAAGCCTTCCGCATGGAATCCGCCCTGCCCGACACGCCGATTCGCGCGCTGGTGTTTCCCTGTGGCACCGAGATTGCGTTGGAGATTCAGCGGGCCCTTGCGCCCGTGGCCGAAGTGCAACTCGTCGGGGCCTCGAGCGCCGCGTCGAATCATGGCCCCATGGTCTTCGCGGAGTATCACGCCGGCATTCCGCTCGCGTCGGACCCCGGCTGCGTGCCCGCTCTAGCCGAACTTGCCCGCCATGCCGATATCGATTGCATTTTCCCCGCGCACGACGACGTGATGCTGCTGCTATCCGAACACATTCGTGCGCTGCCCTGCGCACTATTGACCTCCAGCGCCGAAACCTGCCGCACCTGCCGCAACAAGCGCCTGACCTATGCCCGCTTAGAGGGCGTCGTGCCTACGCCAGCCGTGCATGCGCCCGCTGGCGCGCAGCATCATTTGCCCGTCTTCATCAAGCCGGAGAGCGGGCATGGCTCGCGGCACAGTTACCTCATCGAAACGCCTGAAGACCTCGCGTATTGGCTGGCGCAGCGGGATGATTGGATCATCATGGAGCACTTGCCAAGCGCGGAGTTCACCATCGACTGCTTTACGGATGGCCATGGAAAGCTGCGCTTTGCCGGCGCCCGCGAACGGGTCCGCGTGGTCCGGGGCATCAGCATGGACACCCGGCCAGCCGATGAACCCGAATTGCTGGAGTGGGCGCAACGCATCAACGATGCCATGCCCCTGCGCGGGGCGTGGTTCTTCCAAGCCAAACGCGACCGCGAAGGCCGGTTCAAGCTCTTGGAAGTCGCGCCGCGCGTCAGCGGCTCCATGGGTCTTTACCGCGCAGGCGGCATCAACTTTCCACTATGGACCATTCTGGACAGCATGGGAGCGGCCCTGCCCGAACCCGCCGTGCATCATCCCGCGCAATTGGACCGCGCGCTGGCGAGCCGTTACCGCCTCGAGCTGGACTACAGCCTTGTGCTGATTCGGCTGGATGGATGGTTTGCGCGGGGCCGTCAACCCGACCCAATGGTCGTAGCGTTCCTGGCCCAGGCGCGGCAGGCCGGCAAGCGTGTCCTTGGCGTTGCCAGCGCGCCGGAAGCCACGGCAGCCGCGCTGACTGAAGCAGGGCTCGTGGGCCTTTTCGAAGGCTGCGCAACCGAGGCAGAGGCATTCGCGATGGCCAGCGGCGCCGAGACGGCCCTGTATCTGGATAACGATCCGGTGCGCCGGGCCGCGTTGTGCAGGGGCAAGGCAATGCATGCCCTTGGCCTCGATGCTTGCGAAGCCCTCATCGATTGGCGCCGGTAACCGTTCAGCGCCGCACCACATGCTTGCGGCGTTTCCAGGCAGGGGATATCATGCGGCGCTGAATGCGCACACATACCCCAACGAGCCCTTTAGCGGGCGTGGCGGCCATACATCATGACGGGCACAACACAGGCTGACGCTTCTTCAAACCGGTGGGGCGTGATATTCACTGCCATCGCCCTCATCTTGGTGTTGGCGGGCGGTCTTGCATTGCGGCTCTACCGCATCACCGACGAATCCGCCAGCCTGGAAGAGTACGTCGGATTCGAGAATCTCGCGGCCCCCGATGTCGTGACCTACGTCCAAGCCACGCACGAAACCTATTTCAGCAGCTATCCTTTTCCCTATATCGTCCTCTATTACTGGACGCAGGTTTTTGGGTCGTCGCTGCTATCCGGGCGGCTCATGCATGTCGCCTTCAGCATGCTCGCCCTCGTCACGCTCTTCGCCTTTACCTATACCTTCTACGGGGGCGGGGCCTGGGGGCGCCGCGCCGGCTTGGTGGCCACGCTGCTCGGCTCCATGGCCTACATGCAAGTGTTCTTCGCGCAAGAGGTGCGCCTCTACGCCTTGCTGACCTTCCTCGCCCTGGTCTCCCTATATGCCTTCCTCAAGATGCTCCGCGGCGGGCATTGGTCTTGGTGGCTGCTCAACATCGCGGTCAATCTGATGATAGCCATGACCCACGGTCTTGCCGTCGTGTTGCCCTTCGTGCAAGGCATTGCCCTTGTCTTGCTGTTTCAACGGGAATGGCTCGGGCGCGCCGGCTGGGTTGGGGCCCACGTGCTCATCGCGGGCGTCTGGTTTTGGTGGATGGATCTTTCCAATCTCCAGCCGAGCCATGTCTTTGGCAACTACGTGCCGCAAGTTACGCTCTCGGCGTTTTTGAACGACACCCTTGGCGACGACATCGTCAACCGTTCGCGCCACGTTCCGCGCGTCATCGAAACGTGGTCCTTCATCGAGGAGCGCTACGGCGAGATCTTCTGGGGATGGCGCGAACCTGTCGCCTATCTCATGATGGCCCTTTTTGCCGCGGGAGCTGGGTGGGCTGCGTTTCAGCTAAGCCGGGCTTTTCTTAGTCCCACGCCTGCGGAGGGCGGGCCGGCCCCCACCCCGGCTTGGCGCGACTATGCCCTGGTCCTGCTCTTCTGGCTGCTGCCGCCCCTCGTGCTCATTCTCCTGGCCTTCTACAAACCGGCGCACTTCCCTCGATATACCCTTTATGCGACCTTCGGCATGTACGTCATGCTCGGCGGCATGATTGGGAGTTGGCGCGTATTCTGGCTGCGCTGGGCCGCCGTGCTGGTCTTGATCGCCCTCTATGCATATCAGTTGTCTCAACTGTTGCCGGGTCCTATCCGCACCGATTGGGCGAGCATGCGCGAGCGCGTCGTCGATGAAGCCCACGAGGATGACCTGATCTTCGTGCAAAGCGGGTCCTATCACCCGACCTTCCTGTACAACATGCGCGCGCTGGAAGACCCCATCGCCATAGGCGTTTCGGACGCAGGAATAATGGGCCGCGGCGAGTTCTTCTCGGACTTCATGGTCAACCGCAGCATCATGCCCAATGTCGTCGATCCCATCTCATCGCAAGAGGGGCTGTGCGACGTCGCGGACATCATGCTGGAAGCCTGCGCGAAATCCCCCAACGTGCGGGATCAACTCCGGGCCGTCTGGCTGCACACCATGTCGGAGCATGGCGACACGCGCAATGTGGGGGAATGCCTGCGGCAACGGGGCATCCCTTTCGAAGTGACGTACTACGAGGGGGAGCGGAAGTCCGCGCTGTACCGCGTGAGCAATCCGCATGGCCGCCTGCCCCGCGAAGAGCCCGCCCTTAGCATGATGCCCTTCGCCGAATTCGCGCAGAAGTATGCCGATGACCCGGCCTTGCTCCGCTTTCAGAAAGTCAACCGCTACTACGATTACGACCGCGGCTTGGCCTACGCCAAAGTGGGGCTGCACCTGGCCGCGCGGGGCGACCTCGAACTCGCCGAAATCTGCCTTAGAAAGGCCATCGTCGAGCGCCCCTCGTTCGTGTCCGTCTTTAGCGATCGTGCCGTGCAGGTGTTGGCGGAGGGCGCGCAAGACCCTGAGCCCGATCCCGACAGGGTGCTCTCTATAGGGGCTGTTGACGAGGGCTTCTTGTGGGTGGTGGCCGCCAACGAATACATCCGCAAAGCGCAGTACCGCGAGGCGCTGGAAGCGCTCTACAAAGCGCTCAAGGCGAATCCGAACGACATGCTCGCCAACCTGAACCGCTGGCGCGCCGAAGTGGGGCTCATTACGAACGAAGATCCAACCGCCGGCAAAGAGGCCTTGATGGCGGTCATTGAAAAGGATGCCCTTCTGGCCGGCAAGATGATGCCGATGTACCAAAACCTCTACGAGAATCCCAATTGCGTGGAGGCCTTGCGTCTCATTCTCGAGTGGGAAGCCCAATGGACGCCGCTTTCACCGGCATTGAAGTATTACTTGAGCCAAACATGCGGCGGGGAGGCGGTGATCGCCAAACTCCGGGAACAAATTGCCAATCCTGAAGCGAGCGCTTCCTCTTACCGTGAACTGGCGGCGCAATTGCTCCAGGCCGGTCAGCCGGATGAGGCCGCGCAATATGCCGGGCGTGCGGCGCAAATGGATCCCTATGACGCGGAAAATCACCGGGTCTATGGCAGGGCGCTAATCATGCTTGGCGAGTATGCCGCAGCACGCGAGCAACTGGAAAAGGCCTCCGCCCGGCAGAGCGGCAATGTGCATTATCGTGCGGGAATCGCACAAATCGACATGGCACGGGGCGACTATGACGCGGCATTCCGCTACCTCGAACAAGTCGCGCGCGACCTCCCCGGCAACGCCTTCGCCCAGTTCATGGCAGGCATGTCAGGCGTCGCCGCGGACGAGCCGGAGACGGCCCGCGGCTACCTCAACCGCGCCAAAGAAATGAGCACCAGCATGCCGCTGGCCAGCGAAGCGGAGATGGGCATCTCCGAACAAACGGGCGGACAGAGCGGGCGCATACCCGTGGAAGCGGAAATCGAACTGATGCTGGGCATCTTGGCCCTGCGCGAGGGCAATGCTGCTGCAGCCGATCAGCACTTCAACGCAGCCATGAATGCCGCCTACATGTGGCCGCCCACGCCGCGGGTGGCCCAGGCGCTCTTGCAAGAGCAGTATGGCGAGTTGGCGGATTTCGTCCGTCAGGCAGAGGCCCGGGGGAATCCGGAATGGCGCTGGCTGCGGGAGTTCGCGGAACAGTTGCAGGCACGGCAGCAAAGCGGTCAGGACGCGTGAGCGCTGCGCAGCACATGGCCGGGCCCCCTGAGTTTTCCGCGCTCATTACCTGCTATTTCGAAGAGCGCAGCATTGAAGAGTTTCATGCCAAGCTGAGCGCCGCCCTCGAAAGTCTGCACCGCCCCTATGAAATCATCATGGTCAACGACGGCAGCACCGACCGCACGTTCGACAAACTGCGCGCGTTGTTCGAACGCGACCCGCAAATTGCCGTCGTGATGGATTTGTTCAAGAACAGCGGTCAGCAAGAGGCGATCACGGCGGCGATCACGAAAGCGCGCGGCAAGGCCATTCTTCTCATGGACAGCGATCTGCAACTGGAACCCTCGGAACTGCCCTTGCTCGTGGAACAGTATGACGCCGGCTATGATGTCGTCAGCGGATTCCGCAAGCACCGGCAAGACAGCCTCTTTCGCATCCTGCCCTCCAAGATTGCCAACATCATTATGCGCAAGGCCTCGGACAGCAACTTCACCGATTTCGGCTGCACCTTCAAGATCTACAACGCCGATCTCATTCGCGGCTTCCAGTATGGGCCGACGCACATCTTCAGCAATGTGGATCTTATCTCGCGGGCGAACCGCTGCAAAGAGGTGCCCATCACCCATTATCCGCGCAAGTACGGCAAGAGCGGCTGGACCTTCGGCAAGCTTTGGCGCTACAACGCCGACAACATCATGAAGTTGAGCGAGCGTCCGTTTCAGTGGCTCGCCGTGGGCTGCGTGGCCGCCGCCTTTCTGCTCATCGTGCGCATCGGCATGGGCTTCCTCGTCGAATGGCGCGTCTTCAGCGAAGTCACCAATGGCTTGCTGTTGAACGCGCTCGTAATTGTCTTGCTCATCCTCCTGGCCGTGCTTGCTTATATTGGCGAATTGACCATCCGGAATTTTGTAGCCGGGCAGCACAAGCCGCGCTATGTCATTCGCGAGTGTCACGATCGCCGTCCGGGCGCGGAGCAGTTGAAGCCGCGTCTATGAGTGCGAAGCACGCATTGCTTCGAGCCGCCCGGAGGGGGCTCGCCCTCGCCGCGACGGTTCTCGTTCTGTTCCTTCTGTTGGAAGCGGGCGCCCGTTTTCTTGTGGCTGCCGTCCGGCCGCCTATCTTCAATCTCGAGCAGCGCGAAGGCACGATGACCCCCTATGACGATGCGTATATGTGGCGCCTGAAGCCCCATGTCGACATCGAGTACAGCGGCATTACGACAAACAGCTTGGGCCTGCGCAGTCCGGAAGTCACCCCGAAGGCCGGACGCATCCGCGTTCTATGCATCGGCGACTCGACGACCTTTGGCGACGACGTGCGCGATGCCGAATCATGGCCATGGCAATTGCAAGCCATGCTTGATGAACGCGCGCCGGGCCGCTTCGATGTCGTCAACGCCGGCGTGCCGGGATGGTCCTCCGTACAGGGGCTTTGGTATCTCGAGCAGGAAGGCCTAGACTTAGCGCCCGACATCGTCATCGTGACTTTCGGGCACAACGATTTCAGCTACATCGAAAAGACGGGCGGCATTCGAGACATCTCCTTTATCAGCCCGGAAGCCAGCGCCAGCAAGCTGGCCGTTTTGCTCATGCGCGCCGTGCAAGGGGCGGAACTCATGCCCACTCCCCTCGAGCCTCTGGAGCCGGTACGGGTCACGCCGGGCGAGATGATGGACGCCTACCTGCGCATAACGGAATTGGCGACGGGCGCCGGCGCCAACGTCATCTACCTCTATTGGCCGTTCAAGCATGAAGTGGCCGCCGGAACCCCCGGCTGGCAGTGGCCGCTTTTCCAGACTGTGTCGGCCATTACGCACCAGCGCTTGGTCGATTTGACCCCCATATTTGCACAGGCCCCGGCGTCGCTCTACGTCGACGACATCCACGCATCGCCCGAAGGCAACCGGCTGGTAGCCCAAAAGCTGCGCGGGTTGGTGCCGCATATGGCGCCGCCGCGAGAAGGTCAGGAGCAACAGCCCTAGCGGGCGAGGCCTTCTTCGACGGCGGCCATCTTCGCCGCGAGGCCTTCCCGCACGTGCTCCTTCAGGGCCTGAAAACAGATCTCGGCCTTACGCTCCCGCCCAGGCGAGCGCATGTGCGCCATGTCTTGAAAGTAATTCACGCCGCCCTCGATGTTCTCCGCTACCGGGATGTACTGAATGTCATGCGCTTCACAGAAGCGCTCAATCCGTTCATTGAGCAGGTCGACTGCCAGGTCGTAGGTCTTGTAGCGCACGTGCTTGCCCGACAACGCGACGTGGTGCGAGCGGATGGTGTACTCCCAAAGGGCTCGTTCTTCTGGGTCGGCATATTCCCAACTTGGATGCGCGAAGCTATACAGCGCCATGTGCACGCCATGCTTGCCGGCGTACTCCCGGATGAGCCGGAGGTTCTCCATGAGCGGCGACGCTTCGAGAATCGCCTCGCGTTTCTCCGGGGACACGATGAGCTGTTCGTGAAAGTAGCGGTTGAGGGCTTGCGAGCGGCGCAGCAGCTTTTGCCACCAAGCCGCCTCCTCGGTCCAGCGCGGCAAGATGTACGGCGTCGTGTCGCCGCTCATGCCATAGAGGATGAGGTCAGGCTGGAGCGCCAGAAAGTCTAGGAAGCGGGCGCGCAAGCTTCTGCTGTCGGCGCCCGTGATGCCCGCGTTGACGACATCGACGACGCCCGGCCCCTCGCAATACTCGTTCAGCTTGCGCTCCAAAAAGGCCGGATACGTCGTCGCGTTCCAACCGCCTTCCTGGGTTGTACTCGCGCCAATGCAGATGATGCGGTAGACGCCTTTCGGCTTTGGCATCACGATTTCGGCGTCCCGGAATCCGTGCGAATTGATTTCCGTGTTGCCGAACTCGCTGACATAGCCTGGTTTGTAGCGGTAGTAGGCGATGTTCCAGAGGTCGCTCTCGACCTCGTCGCGCTGCTGCCGCCAGAAATAGGCGCCCGTCACCTCGCCATCGGGGCCATAGGCAGGAAGCACCGTCACCTCTGTGCCGCGTCCGCCGAAGCCTTTCTGATAATCGAATAGTTCCTGCTGAAACGAACCCGTTTTAACGGCGCGGGCTATCATCGCTTCCAATTGGGCCCGTGGTTCCTTGTCCCACATATAGTCTTCGAGCGGCTTGCCAATGAAGCGGTCCAGCCTGAGGGGATTCAGCGCGAAATCGCGGGCCAGGTATGCGTCCGCAATGAGGCCATCCCGGCCGATGCGCAATCCGCGTCCGCCGAAACCCGTGTCGAACCAATCCAACTCGTCTCGAGTGAGGCTGTAATGGAAGGCAATCCGCCGGGCAGTCCGCTCCGGCTCGGGCGCCGCGCCCAGCGGCGGCGCCACCTCGAGCAGCGGCGGTGCTGGGCCGTACTGTTCGGCGGCGGCCCGCAATTGCTCCATGTGCCGCGCATCGGCCTCGAAATGCGGACGCGATTCTTCCCCCGGCCAATAGCCGAGGCGTTCCGCCATGGCTTGGCGCGCCTCGGGCAAGCCGCGAATGGCCCCTTCGAAGCGCTGGCCCTCATAGAGCTTGACGTAGCGGCTGGAACGGATCGCGTTCCACGTCATGTATTCATACACTTCGGCGGCCAGCAGGGCGAGAATCAGCCAAGGCAAGAGAAGCAGCACCGTGCCGAGGAGCCGGCCGCGGAACGATGCCTGGCCTCTCGTACGGTTGGCGGGAAGAGAGTCTAAATGCTTGTCCATTGGCGCGCCGCTAGATGCCGTCGTGGTTTTGGCTAGCATACGGTTTTTGCCAACTTCATGGCCACCAGCGCCTCGCGCCCGATTGCGGGCGTGCCTTTCCGGGCGTATACTTCCGCGCGCCCGGCCTGCCTTTTTACAACGCTCATGGTTCCACCCACTGGATTTGTCGTCATGTCCGAACAACCCCAGCGCCCATCGAGGTTCGCCCTCTTCTGCGCGAATACGCTCCTGGTCGTGGCAAGTCTCGCCGTCTTCTGCGGGTTGATGGAACTCTCCGTCCGCATCGCCTATCCGCTGTTTGCGAATTACAACCTTGAAATGTGGCGCTACTTTCGCGACATGAAGAAACGGCTGCCCGCGGGCGACCCCATGTCCTTCTACCATCATGCAAACAAGAGCGGCCACTACTATGGCGTTGATGTCGAGATAAATGAATACGGCATCCGAGATGACCCCATCTCCGAAGCGCCGCAAGCGGGCGTCACCCGCATCGTACTATTGGGGGACTCGTTCGTGTTCGGATGGGGCGTCCCCTTCGATGAGATGATGGGCCAACAACTCGAGCAGATGCTCAATGCGCATCCGGATTATGCGCCGTGCGAAGTCATTAATCTTGGCGTGGGCAACTACAACGCGAAAATGCAGGCCGCCTTGCTGGAAAGAAAGGGCATGCCCCTTCATCCGGACGCCGTCATCCTCAATTACTTCGTGAACGACACCGAAAGGACGCCGCGCCTGAGCCTGCCGGCCTACTACGTGACGCAATCGTCTTATGCGAACGCCGTCCTGTTTGATCAGTTCGTTTCCATTTGGCCGCTCATTGATCCCAGTTACCGGTGGGATGAGTATTACGCCTCGTTATATTTAGAGGAAAACCCCGCGCTCCAGGCCAATGCCGACGGCGTGCGGCAAATCATCGAGCTGTGCAAGCAAGCAGGTATCCCGCTCATCATCTGCAGCTACCCCGAATTGCGGCAATTGAAGGACTACCCATTTCCAATGGCCACGGACTTTATCCGCCGCTTGGCAGCGGAGGGGGACACCCCTTTCGTCGACCTGCTGCCCTTGTTCGAGCCGCATGAACCAGAATCCCTTTGGGTCAGCTTTGAGGATACGCACGGCAATAGCAAGGCTTCTGCAATCGCTGCGCAAGCCATGTACGATGCCGTTCGCGAGTTGGCCCCTCATGCTTTTGCGGAGACCGAAGCCGCCAGCGAGGCGGGCGGTGGATGAGCGTGCAAGCTCCTGCATTCCCAATATTCCCCGCGCCGCGTCTTGGTAATTCTAGGAATGGGTGGCCTGGGCGCGGCATATCGGGTGGCATGCGCTAACAGCATCGTGATATAGTCCCCGTTCACTGCGGACTCAAATCATACGTAAACAACGTGAAGAGGCATGGGAAGCGAGATGGATAAATTTGATGAATTGGCGCGCCGTGTAGGTACCCGCATGATGGAAGCCGCCCTCTCCGATCCACAAGTGCGGCAAGACTTACGAGATTTATTGCGCAGCATCTTGAACGAGCCGGACGGACGCAGCCAAGGGCGCCAGCTTTCTGGCAAGCAGGACGGGCAAGCGAGGGGGCCCGTCTCCGACCGGCGCCAATCCCAGAACGGCGAAGCGCATCACGAGCGCGCACAGCAGCAGAATGGCCACGCGCACCCAGCACAGCCTTACGTGACAATGGAAGATCTGCAGATGGTGGCGCGCCGCTGCGAATT
>CAZLBS010000010.1:0-17933 GCA_964557505.1 uncultured Nitrospiraceae bacterium
AGACATGACGGCCCACCTGCTCCTTGATGCCAGCGCGAGCATGCAGTTTGGCTCCCCCGCTAAGCTGGCGTTTGCGAAGCAGTCCGCCGCCGCCCTCGGCTACATCGCGCTCGTCAACTACGACCGGGTAAGCGCCGAAGCCTTCGGCGGGGAGGGCGCCCGCACCATGCGCCCCACCCGGGGCAAGGGCAGCGCCCGCAAACTGTTCGCCTTCCTCGAGCAGGTCGAAGCGGCTGGAGAGACGCACCTCGAACAGGCCTGCCGCCGCTATTTCTTGAGGCAGCGGGCAAAAGGGGTGGCCATCCTCTTCAGTGATTTCTTTGATGAGGCGGGCGCCGAAGGTGCGTTGCGCCGCCTGCAGCAGAGCGGCAGCGAGCGATACGCCGTGCATGTGTTGGCTCCAGAGGAAATCGACCCGCCGCTGAATGGCGACCTGAAGCTGGTCGATGCCGAGACGCAGGCGTTTACAGAGGTCAGCAGCAGCCCATGGCTCTTGCGGCGCTATAAGCAGAATCTCGAGGGGTTTCAGTCGAGCATCCGGCGGCAATGCCTTGCCCGGGGGATTGGCTATATCACCGTTCGGAGCGACATGGACCTCGAAACCATGACGCTTGACTTGCTGCGGCAACAAGGCGTCTTGCGATGACGGCCCTGACGAGCGCGCTCGGGGGCTGGTTCATCGCGCCCTTGGCGGCCGCCTTCGCGGCGGTGCTGCCCATCATTATCTTGCTGTATCTGCTCAAGTTGCGGCGGACGGAAGTCGTCATCTCAAGCACCATGCTGTGGATGAAGGCGCTGCAGGACGTGACGGCCAATGCGCCCTTCCAGAAACTTCGCCGCAACTTGCTGTTGCTATTGCAATTGCTGGCGGCCGCGGCGCTGGTGCTCGCGCTGATGCGGCCCTTCCTCGAGGCGGAAGGCATCAGCGGGCAGGACATCTGCGTGATGATCGACGTCTCGGCAAGCATGGGCGCCGCCGAGCCTGACGGCGGCATCCGGCTTGATCGCGCCAAGGAAGAGGTCTTGCGCCTGATCGATGGCATGGAGCGCGGCGATAGGATGATGCTGGTGACCTTTGCCGCCCGGGCCGCCGTATTGAGCGAGTTGACGAGCGAACGCCTCCGGCTGCGCCGGCTCGTGCGCGAACTCGAACCTGTGCCGGCGGGCAGCTATCTCCGCGACGCCATGATGGTGGCGAGTTCCCTGCGCGGAGGGCAGGCGGAAGCAGCGACGCCGCCCATGCTCGAGACGGTCGTCATCAGTGACGGCAACATCGCTGACCTGGAGGACTTGGGCGCGACGGCCTGGAACATGACCTATGTGCGTGTGGGAGAGACGCGCGACAATCTGGGCATCGTCGCGTTCGATACGCGCCGCAATCCCGGGCGCGCCACCGAGCAGCAGGCCTTCGTACGGGTGCACAACAGCGCGGCCGGCGCCAAATCTGCCACGCTCACCTTAAGCCATTTGGAAGGACCCGGCGAGACGGCGCCCGCTGTGCTGGCGGTCGAGCAGCTCGATGCTCCGCCTGGGCAGGATACGGACATTGCCTTCGAGATGCCGCCCATTGAATCCGGGATTCTTCAGGTAAGCCTCGGCCATGACGACGCCTTGCCCGCCGACAACTCGGCATGGCTGGCCTTGCGCCCCCCCGAAGATGTCGACGTGCTGCTGGTAAGCGCGGCAGATTCCCCAGCAGGCTATTTCTTGTCGCGTGCGTTCGCATCGGAGCGGCGGGTCGAACTCACAACCGTAGCGCCAGCGTTCTACACGCCCGATTCACGGGCTGACTTGATCGTCTTTGTCGATTACGCGCCGGACCAATTGCCTGATGCCGCCATGCTCTTTGTCAACGCGGCGCCGCCGCTTCCGGGGCTGGCGTTCGGCGAGCCGCTTGCCAGTCCGCCAGTCATTGCGTGGGACAGCGCGCATCCGCTCATGCGCTTTCTCAATCCGGAGCCGCTGCGCATCAGTACCGCCCGCAAAATGACCCTGCCGCCAGACGCGCGCGCCGTGTTGTCGACGTCGGACGGCGCGCTCATCGCCGATGTTTCGCGCGAAGGAAGACCCATCGCCGTGATTGCATTCGACATTGCCGACAGCAATTGGCCCTGGCAATTGTCGTTTCCCCTGTTTGTGCAGAATCTCAACGCTTGGTTGCCAGGCGAACGGGTGGAGCAGGCGGCATGGACCGCGGCGGGCCGGCCCTTCACGCTTCCAAGGCCTGAGGAGGCGGGCGCCATGAGCGTGCGTACGCCTGCTGGCAGCACGGTGACAGTCGAAGCATCGCCCGGGCGGGATGTCTTGTTCGCCGAGACTGCGATGCCTGGGGCTTATTGGGCTATGCTTCCCGGGGAGCCGCTGCCATATGCGGTGAATCTGCTGGACGCGAACGAATCCGCCTTGGGACCATCGGACACGTTGGCGGTGGGGCGGGAAGGCTTGGCCGCGCCGGCCGAACCCGTGCGCGAGCGCCGCGAATATTGGCGTTGGCTCGTAGCGGTGGCGATTGCTATTCTCGCTATCGAATGGTGGGTGTACGCGAAGAGGGCATGGATGTGAACGCTCGACCTGGGGAACGGCCTTATTGGCGCGCGGCTGCGCTTGCGGCGTTCGGCTGCCTTTTGCTGGCGGGCTGCGGCAACCGCTCCGAACTGGACACCGAAGGCCAACTCACGGTCGACATGATCGTGAACTATGACGGAAACATCGCGCAGGGCACGTGGGCGCCGGTCGATGTGCTCGTCATGAACGACGCCCGCGACATCGAGGGCTACGTCGAAGTCCGCACGGTCGTGGCCGGCATGACGCAAAGTCCCGTGTACCGCGTTCCTGTCGACAGTCCCAAGGGGTCGATGAAGCGCTTCCGCACCTACGCATTCGCCGAATCGACGGGCCGTATGGAGGCCATGCTGTACAACGGCCGGCGTGCTGTGCTCGATGTGCCAGCCGTCGTCGATCTCGCACCCATGGACCCGGATGACCTGCAGGTCCTGGTCTTGGATGATGAATACGCCGAATACGGATTTTTGAATACCGTGTTTCAAGGCGGCGGCGAGGAGAGGCGGCGCATATTCCGCAAGAACCTGACCACGGACGTGCTCAGCCGCTTGCCTGATCACGTGGCCTGCCTGGAACCCTACGACCTGGTCATCGTGGGCGACATCGATCCTGACCGCATCAGCCCGCCACATCGCTCGATGTTGATGGACTATGTGCGCCAAGGGGGACGCTTAGCGATCTGCACGGGCAGCCGCGCCCAGCGCCTTCGTGATTCGTGGCTGGCCGAATTGGCCGGCATCGAGATTGGCAGCATCGAGGTGCTGCCCGAAGAGGAACTCGCCAGCGCGGTTTTTGGCGTCGAAGCCCATGAACAGGCGCGCGCGAACTTCGATGTCGCCTATGCCGTGCTGGAAGCCGCCGCTCCCTTGAAAGCCGAAAAGGGCGGCGCCCCGTTGCTCGCCTCGTTGCGCTCGTATGGCGCGGGTACGGTGGCGGCATTCGCCGTCTCGCCGCATGACGCGGCGCTCATTCCAGTCGAGGCGTACCGTCATCTTTGGCGCGACCTGCTGACAGGGGAAACGCAACCGGTGCGGCCCCGGCTTGCTCTGGCCGGACAATCCCTCGCCCGTGATCTTCCCTCAGCCGCCAACATCCAAATCTTTAGCCGCGGCGCCGTCACGGCCTATCTCTTTCTCTATCTCTTGGTGGGCGTCGTGTTGAATTGGCTGTTCTTTGCGGTCATCAAGCGGCGGGCCATGGCCTGGGCCGGGCTGCTGGTTTGTTCGCTGGCATTCACAGGATACGCCCTCGTCTTCGGCACGGTGGGGCGCGCCGGGGAGTCGCGCCTCTTCGCGAGCGACGTCCTGGAGTGGCGCGCGCCCGACACGGCTGCTGCCGAGCGGCACAGCTTTCTGGGCGTGCTCAGCGCGGGTACGGCCACGTACGATTTCGACCTGACCGCCGGCCCCGTATTGGCGACTGAGACGGGGGCCTGGACGCCGCAGAACTTCGGCGGGCAAGACCTCGCGGTCTCACGTCCCTTTGCGGTGCGCCAGGGGAATCCGTCACGCATTGAAGGCCTGCGCATCGGAGCCAGTGAACTGCGCCTCTTGCGCGCGTCAACGCCCTATCCCGTGCAAGGAGGTTTTCGGGGCGCCGTGATCGCAGGGCGGACTGTGGAAGGCGGGGTCGTCGAAAACCGCACGGGACTGGATATCAGTGCTGCGGGGATTGTGTACCGGGGGGCCGTGTATCCGGTCGAGATCGATGGCCCCCGGCTGACGGTCCGCAAGGCTCCCCACAGCAATCTCCACGACATGCAAAGCATCCGCATGGCGTTGCCCGACTATGGCCGCTACGGCAGGACCCATATGCAATTTCTCACGTCGCTGTTTTCCGATCATGCTGACCCATGGCAGCAAGACGGCCAAGCGTTTTCCCGCGACTTTGAACAGCCGTGGCTCTTGGCGCTCGCGGAACGTCCCCTGCCCGCCATCACCAACTTAGATATCGAGTCCCGGTCAGAGTCGCGCCTGACCCTGCTGGTATCGCCGCTGGATGCCGAACTTCCGCCGTTCCATGATGCGAGCGGCCCCGAGATCATCCCGCTTCGGGCAACCATTGACGACGGCTACACGGCGTATGAGATGGTGGATTTTCCATCGATGCAAGACATGCCCTCCCACCATGCGAGCGTTACGCGCTACATCAGGCCCGAGGACGATGCCCTCGAGCTTCATCTCGCTGGGCTTCCCCGCGACCGCTCGGTGAAGGCTTGCACGCTCATCTTGAAGGCCGGTATTGCCATGCGCCGCAGCGAAGTGCTGACGTTGAGCGCGGCCAACACCGGGGAGCCGCTGACGGAATTCCAGATTAGCCGCGAAGAGGCACGGACCCCCAACGGCTTCACGGTTGTCTATCATGAATATGAGATTCCAGGCGAGCGCTTGGGTGCGCTTCAAGCAGGCAATACAGGTGCGCCGAACATCGGTGCGGCTGCCGGCGTCACGGAAATCTCCCTGCGGCTGGAGCGGCAATTGCCGCCGCAGGAGCGCCCGGCCGGCGTAGAACTCATCTGCCTTGCTGGCGCCGAGTTGCGGTGCGAGCCGGGCGCAGTGGCACAAGGAGCTTGGCCCGCATGGCAATGATTGCATGTGCCGGACTGACCAAACGGTACGGCGAGTTCGAGGCCTTGAAAGCCCTCGACCTTCAGATCGAGGAGGGCGATATTTACGGCTTTATCGGCCCGAACGGCGCCGGCAAAACGACGACGATGCGGATCTTGTCGACGCTGCTCTTGCCGACGGCGGGCACGGCCACGGTGGCCGGCATCAACGTGTTGACGCATCCCTACGAGATCAAGCGAATCCTCGGGTTCATGCCGGACAGCTTCGGCGTCTACGATGGCATGCGGCTGCGGGAATACCTCGATTTTTTCGGGGCTGCGTACCGCATCCCGTCGGCGAAGCGCAAGGGCGTGATCGATGACGTCTTGCAACTCACGGACCTTGCCAGCAAGGCCGACGATTTCGTCAGTGCCTTTAGCCGCGGCATGAAGCAACGCTGCTGCCTCGCCAAGACCTTGCTGCACGACCCAAAGGTGCTGCTGTTGGACGAACCCGCCAGCGGCCTCGACCCGCGCGCCCGCATCGAGATGCGCGAACTGCTTAAGACGCTTCGCGGCATGGGCAAGACCATTCTCATTTCCTCGCACATCCTCTCCGAGCTGGGCGACATGTGCAACAAGATCGGCATCATCGAGCACGGCGAATTGCTCTTCTCGGGCGACTACCGGGAAATGGTGCGGCAGCTGCGGCAGGAGCGCCAACTGCGCATCGAGGTGCTGGATGGCGCGGATGCGTGTGCTGAAATTTTGAACGCGGCGCACGGCATCAGCAATGTCGAGCACTCGGGCAATGAATTTCAATGCGACTCCACGCTGGACAGAGTATCGCTTGCGAAGCTGCACCGCGAGCTGATCGAACGGGGGGTCGCCGTGTTGTTCTTCGAAGAAGAAGACACGACGCTCGAAGACGTCTTCCTGACGGTGACCAAGGGCGGCCTCTAGGCGTGGATGCCCGCGTAAGCACGGCGCGAGACGGCAAGCTCGAGCCGGGCTGGCTGGCCCTCGTGCGGCGTGAGTTCGTCACGTCCGCGCGTCAGCCGCGTACGTTCGGCATCATGGCAATCTTGCTGTGCCTCGCGGTGGTGCTGCTCATCTACGTGTGGCCTTCGGGTCAGTACCGCGAGCGCATCGCGCAGATCTTCGCCGAGCGCCTGCTTTTTGGCACGGGCGCGGGGATGCTTGGGGCCATCTTGATTCTCATGCCGGCGTTCATGGCCGGTACTGTGACGCTCGAGCGCGAACGCGGCACCTACGACATTTTGCATACCAGCCTCATCGGCCCATCGGGCATCGTGCTCGGCAAAATGATCAACGGCCTCGCCTTCTTGCTCCTGGCCTTCGTGGCCACGCTGCCGCTGCTGGCGACGAGCATGTTCCTCACGGGAATCGAGCCCGTCGTTCTGGTCCAGCTGACGGTGCTCGTGCTGACGACGGGCATCATTTGCGCGGCCGTCTCGCTGTGCATCTCGGTCTACAACCATACGACGCTCCGGGCGCTCGCCTTCAGCTATGCTGCCTGCCTCGGCATCTATTTGCTGGTCCCCGTTTTAATGGCATTCGTCGTGTTCATCATGCTCAGCATGTTTATCTTAATCGGCGTACAGTCGGGCATCGTTATGGGGTTGCGGTATGGGACGCCTTTCGGTTTGCTGTTCGGCCTGCTCTCGGGGGATACGTCTTGGCTGCAGTTCACCGCCGCGATCGGAGGCTACTGGCTGGCTATCGCGGGGCTGCTGTGGTTTTCCGTCCGCGGCTTGCGGCGGCCGATCAACCCGCCCAAGGTCACGCAAAAAAAACCTATCGACACGACCGAACTGCTGCGCGCCCGCATGCGGCAGTTCCCGTTCTACATCATCGATCCCCTGCGCCGGAAGCCGCCCATACCCGACACGACGAACCCCATGACTTACCGGGAAACGCGCTACGGATTGTTGAACCGCGGCACCACTCTTGTGCGCTTGATCTATGCCAGCGCGATAGTCTTCTTTTTGGCGGGGGGCGTCGCGCTGGTGATGGATTCGGCCCGCGGCAGCTTCTTGACGTGGTACGGGGTGCAGCTTGCGGCGCTGATGCTCTTCGCCCCAGCCATGACGGCCGGGGTCTTTACCAAAGAGCGGGAGATGGGCAATCTCGACATGCTCCGCATGACCTTGTTGCGCCCCGCTGAAATGGTGCGCGGCAAATTCGTGGCGGGCATCCTGAGCGTGTCGCCGGTCTTTATGGGCGCGGTCTGTGCCGCGGCAATGCTCCAACTTTTCTTTGGCTTCACCGACGTCCGCATCCCACTTGTCGTGCTGGGCGACCTCGCGATCTCATCGGTACTGTGCTTAAGCATTGGCCTGTTCAGTTCGCTGCTCGTAAACCGCACCGTTTACGCAGTGGTCGTCGCCTATAGTCTGACCCTGGCGGTGTTCGCGGTCTCGTTGGGCGGCGGCGCCATCGAAGCCATGGGCCGTCAAGACGTCGACTGGCTGGGCTGGCTCATGCATTTGGGAGGTTTCGGAACGCTGAGCGCTATCTTCTTCTCGTGCACCTACGCCCTCTTCCACTTTCGCCATATGCAAGACCGGTAGGAGCGTGACGTGAAGATTGCCGCCCTGCGATGGCTTCATGCCGAATGGCTTGCGACGGGCGCCTTGGTGCGCAAGGAAGTGCTCGTACTCGCACGCATGCGCCGGGGCGTGCTCTTGCTCGGCCTGCTGATCGCGGCCTCCGCTGCCTTCGTCGCAACCACGTGGCCAGAAAACGAACCGCTCATGCAGATGGGATTCACCGCCTTCTTCATTTTCGGGGCGCTGTCCATGGTGCTGATGGGCGCCGCCGCGGCCTTGCTGCCCGGCGTTTCCGGGGCGGCCTTCATCTCGGAATACAGCAACGACACGGCCACGTTGCTCGACCTTACGCTGCTGCGTCCGCGCCACTTGGTGCTTGGCAAAATCCTCGGGTCCGCCGGTTACTATCTGCTCTTCGTGGCCGGCTGCGCGCCAATCCTTGCCTTGCCATTCTTCCTGCCGGGCATCGAGCCTGCGGTGCTGATCTGGGTCATAGCCTTTATTCTGATGAATGCCCTGACGGTTTCATGCGCGGGCGTTTATTGCTCGCTGCGAAGCAACAGCGTGACCAACGCCCTGCGCCTCAGTTTCGTTTTTATGCTGGTGATCATGGGGCTCCTGCATATCCCCGCCTGTATGATGCTGGGGGTCATAGGTCAACTTTATGGCATCCCGGATGTCACCATGCCGATCATCAGCTTTATCGCCGCCACAACGCCGCCCTACGCCCTGGCCGAAGTTTTGGGCGTGCCCTCGGCGCTAGCCGGAAGCGTGTGGCTGGCGCCCTACGCGCTTTCCACGTCCGTGGCGTATCACGCTGTGCTCTTTGCGGCATTCTTCTGGATGTCGTGCCGGCGGGCGCGCACCCTCCTCATCAACTACGAGGCCATGGCGCTGCCCAAGAAGTGGTGGCAATGGCGCCCCTGGCGCCGCCAGGCGCCGGCGTATGTGCCGCGTCCCCGGCGCACCGTCGCATTCAGCGATACGGGCAACCCGGTGTATTGGAAGGAATGGTGGTTTGCGGGAAACACCAGCGTGCTGCGCAAGCCCAAGCTCACTTTTTTGGCCGTGTTCCTTATGTCGTGCTGCTTCGCTGTTCCCCTCTATAGCGACGCCTATAGGGATGTCCGGCTTGGCGCCCCTATCGTGTTCGACTCGATGTATTGGCGGCAGTTGCATCTGCTGGCGGTCGTGCAATTCGCCCTGGGCCTGGTGTTGCTGCCCACATTTATCGTGCCCATTTTCACGCGCGACTACGAGCGGAATACCCGTGACAGCCTCTATATGTCGCTGCTCAGTCCGAATGAAATAGTCTTTGGCAAATTGCGCGCCGGCCTTTCGCATATGTTCCCCGTCTTTGCCGGGCTCGTTGCCGCCGCCATTCCGCCGCTCCTGATCCTCTTCTCGCCGTATGCCCTGGCCTTCATGATGGCGGCCTATCTCACATTGGCCGTGTCGGTGGCATGGGGCGGGGCGTTGTGCGCCTGCATCGCGTCCTTTTTGCGGAAGCCGTCCGCCGCCCTGTCGAGCGCTACCCTGGCCCTCATCATGGCCTTTGGCGGCATATGGGCCATGTTCACCTTCCTTGACTTCGTCACCATGACAGGCAGTTCCGAAAAGAGTTTTTTAAACGCGTTCACCTCGCCCGTCCTTGCGCTCTTTTGGAGCGTCTATATGTTTCCTGGGGGGCCGCTCACCGGAAGAGACGCGGTGTGGTCGTATGTCGCGAGCGGCGGACTGTTGTATTGGCTCTCAAATCTGGCGCTGTTTGCCTTTCTTGCTGCCGCCACAGCTTTTTTTTCCGTGAGCGTTTACGAGGCCCGGCAGACGCGCGAATCGTAGCGGGCGGCTTCGAGCGGAGTCTTGTCGTGTTGCCCTGAAGCACGCCGCGGATGCTGACGCCGCGTGCGCCCCTCTGCCATGTTAGGCCAAGGTTTCCGCCATGGGGCTGCGTTCGGTATGATGCCATGCCCCGGGGGAACCCGCCCGAGCGCTGGCGCTGGGGGAAGGAGGCCCACATGCCGACCATCGCACGCGCGTTGCTGAGCTGCCACGACAAGCGCGGTCTCATCGAGCTTGCCCGCTTTCTGAGCGATCGAGACGTTGAACTCGTGAGCACGGCGGGCACGTTGGAAGCACTGCGCGGCGCGGACATCCCGGCCATCAGCATTGCTGATTTCACCGGGGTGCCCGAGATGCTGGGCGGACGCCTGAAGACCCTGCACCCCAAGGTGCATGCCGGCCTGCTGGGCGTGCGCGACGACAAGCTGCATCAAGAGCAGATGGAGGCGCATCAGTATCCCTGGCTCGATCTTGTGGTGGCGAACCTGCACCCGGTGCTGGCGGCCTTGGCGCAGCCCGGCGTGACGACCGATGAGATCATCGAGCAGATCGATATCGGCGGCAGCGCCATGATTCGCTCTGCCGCCAAGAACTTCCGCTACGTCACCGTGGTGGTGAATCCACGACGGTATTCGGCGTTGATGCACGCGATGCAGGCCCACGACGGCGCCGTTCCGTACGCGCAGCGCTTCACGCTGGCGCAGGAAGCTTTCGAGCTGACGGCCCGCTACGACCAGACGATCGCCGCGTTCATGCGCGAGCATCAGCCGCCCGAGGAGTAAGGGCTTATGCACATTTTGATCATTGGCAGCGGCGGGCGCGAGCATGCGCTGGCCTGGAAGATTCGGCAGTCGCCGCTGGTCACGCGGCTTTCCTGCGCGCCGGGCAATCCGGGCATCGCGGAGTTGGCCGCCTGCTTTCCCATCGAAGCGGATGATGTGGACGAAATACGGCGGCACGCCGTGCGCGAGAAGGCCGACCTGGTCGTGATTGGGCCGGAAGGGCCGCTTGCACATGGCCTTGCCGACACGTTGCATGAAGCAGGCATCCGCGCCTTTGGACCGTTGCAGGCGGCGGCGCAGTTGGAAACGAGCAAGCTCTTCGCGAAGACCTTCATGCAAGAGGCCGGCATCCCGACAGCAGCCTTCGCTGCCTTCGATGACGCGGAAGCAGCGAAAGATTACGTTAGGGAAGGGCGCATTCCGATTGTGGTCAAGGCCGACGGGCTGGCCGGAGGCAAGGGCGTCACGGTCGCCCGGGATGAGGCAGCGGCTTTAGCGGCCATCGATGCAGCCATGACGCAGCGCGTCTTCGGGGAGGCGGGCAACACCGTCGTATTGGAGGAGTGCCTCTACGGCGAAGAGGCATCCGTGTTTGCCCTGTGCGATGGCGAAAACTACGTAATGATGCAGACGAGTCAAGATCACAAGCCATTGCTCGATCAGGACGAGGGCCCCAACACGGGCGGGATGGGGGCCTACTCGCCAGCCCCTGTCGTGACCGAAGACATGCTGGGCCGCATCGACCGCGAGATTGTTGCTCCGGCGGTGGCCGGCATGAAGGAACGCGGCACGCCTTATCATGGCGTCTTGTACGCTGGCTTGATGATTACGCGCGAAGGCCCCAAGGCCGTCGAGTTCAACTGCCGCTTCGGCGACCCGGAGACGCAAGCCGTGCTGCCGCGGATGGAGAGCGATCTTGTACCGTTATTGCTCGCCTCGTGCGATGGCACGCTGTCGCAGCACAGCATCGCTTGGCGGCGCGAGGCCTGCTTGACGGTGGTCTGCGCTTCGGCGGGTTATCCGGGCGCATATGAAAAGGGCAAGCCCATCACCATGAACCGGGCATCGTGCGAGAGTGCGGGGGGCTTGCTGTTTCACGCGGGCACCGCCGAGCAGGAGGGCCAGCTCGTTACGAATGGCGGACGGGTCTTAGGGGTGACGGCTCTTGGCGAAACGATTGCCGAAGCCCAGCGCAATGCCTACGATGCCCTGTGCCATGTCGAATTCGAGGGCATGACGTACCGCAGGGATATCGGCGATAAGGCCTTTCGGCATCTGCCGGAAGAGGAAGCCCGCTCATGACGCGGGGGCGCCGGTACTACATGCTGAGGCAATTGCCGCCCGCGCGCTGACTGCTCCGCTTCAACAACTCGAGCCGGTCGACTACCGTGAGGGGCGTGTCCTCAGGGGAAAGCATGGCGCCGCCGATGGACACCGTGGCATTCAACCGGCCTCTACTAATGGTGCGGGCGGACTGTGCCACCAAGGCGCAAAGGCGTTTCCCGCTGATGCGCAGCCGCTCGGCATCGGCCCCCGGCAGCAGCACGAGAAAGTTGTCATATCCCCACCGGCCGGCAAAGTCGCTGCCGCCCAAGTCATGACGCACCGTCTGCGCGACCATTTTCAAAAATACCTGCAGGACTTTCTCCGGCAGCTTGGCGGCGAGCGCTTCGAAATGGTCGACCTCAAGCAGGAGCGCTCCGCAGGCGCTGCTGCCGCTATTGGCAAGTGCTACATGCTCGGCCAGCTTTTCTTGGGCAAAGGAGCCATTGCCAAGCCCCGTAAGCGGGCAAAGCTTGCGCACCTCTTCGGCCTCGCTTAATGCTTCGAAGGCCGAGATGCGCTGCGTCATGTCGATGAAGGTTTCAATCACCCCCGTGATGCTGCCGCTGCGGTCGCGCAGGGGGACCGTGCGAACCCGGACGGGAATCCGGTGACCGAGTTTGTGCAGCGCATACACCTCGGCAATGTGCGTCTTCCCATCCGCGATGGATTTCGAAACGGGGCAGCCTGCCTTGCACAAGTTGACCCCGGCTTTGTCCACGTGCATCAGCAGGTTGTTCGAGCAGGCCACTCCGATGACTTCCTTGGCAGAGTAGCCCGTAATAATCTCCGCGCCCCGGTTCCAGTATTGAATGACGCGCCGCGTGTCCAGCACATAGACCCCCTCCATCAGCGCGTCCAGCATCGATCTCATGATGTTTTCATCAAGCGGCATGGCAACGGGCAGCGTGGGCGTGGGTGTGGGCATCGAGCACGGTCCTTTTTCTGAAGCAGCGGACGGACGCAAGACGCCCCATCCCCCGGCAACATGAACTATTCGTGCCACGATTGTAGCAGATTATTGCCCAATAAAAAGGATTTTCCGTTTATACGCTGTAAAGAAACAATAAAAAATACTGTTCTCTACCGGAGATTCTTGGGGTTCTCCATCACGACCACCTCCTTGGCGCTCCGGTCGATTCCGTAGAGGCGCTGCGCGCCGGTCGCATCGAAGGCAAACGCTTGACCGGGACATGGGTACGCGACGATAGCCGCCAGTTCGAGGGTGCTGCCGGCCTTCGGCAAGCGCATGGCGTAGAGTTCCTTCCGGTCATGCTCTGCGATGTACAGCAGATCGTCCGGGCCCCAGCCGCCGCCCGAGGAGCTATAGCGTCCGAAGCGTTCGAGTACGCTGGCAGGCAAGACCCAATTGCCTAGTTCGCGCCACTGCTCATCAAAACGGACGATGCGCGTCCAGCGGTTGTCCATGTCGTGATAGCCGCCCCGCTTGCTGTAATGCGCGAAGCATGCCCACCAGTGGCCCTTGTGAAAATCGACCCAGGTGAGGGAGCCATGGCGGACGCCGAAGCTGTGGGTACCGATGTGCTCGAGCGTCTCAAGGTCGAACAGCTCGAGCGAGCTGGTCATGGGAATGCCCGGATAATTTGAGTGTGAAACGTACAGGGCGCCGTTCACTACGACGCCATCATTGAAGTGGATGATGGCGGGGTCTTGGCTGCCATCCCACGCAGCCAGGCGTTCGCCGCTGCGTTTGTCCAACTTGGCGATGCGCCGCGTGTCGATTACGTAGATGGCGGCCTCGTCCACTGCCACGCCCTGGTGCGCCTCCTCCACCGGAATTCGGCGCAGCGGTTCGCCGATAGCCACTTCTGGAATCCTGCCGGAAGAGGCCTCATCCTGCGGCAATGCGGCTGGCGCGGCCGCCAGCAGTACGAAGCAAACGAAGGCCTGTGGCAGTGCGGTGCGTTTCATGGAATGTAGGTCTCCAGACGTGTTGCAAAGAAATCGCTTGTCAAGCGCAGGCCTTCTGCTATGGGAGTGCGCGGTTGCCAGCCAAGCGTTTCGCGCATGCGGCGGTTCGAGAAGGCCACATCGCCCACATCCATAGCCGACCATTCTGCCGGCCAAGCGATATGCCTCACCGCCCCGGCGCCCATGGCCTTGATCACCATTTGGGCGAATTCCGCGATGCTGTAGGCCTCGTCGCCCGCCGCGAACAAGACCTTGCCGATTGCGGCATCGTCCGCCGCCGCCCGGACAAGCGCATCGACGCAGTCATCAACGTACAGCAGATTGCGGCGCTGCTGCCCCTCGCCGTAAATGGTGAGTTCCTTGCCCTGCAAGGCCAAGCCGATGAAGTAATTGAGCACGCCGGCATCGCTGCTCTTGATGTTGGCGCGCGGCCCGAAGATGTTGGCAAGCCGTATCACCGCCGTCTTCAAGCCGTGCGCCCGGTGATAGACCAAGTGATACTTCTCGGATACGCTCTTGTTCGCCGAGTAGATGTCGTTGGGAAACTCCGGGTGCATCTCGTCCATCGGGCTTTGCAGCATGGGGCCGCACTGGGTGCTGGTGCCCGCGTAAATCACCTTCGCGCCAGGATTGATCTGACGCACCGACTCCAGGACATTCATGGTCCCGCGGCAGTTGATTTCAACATCCAAGAACGGGTCGCGCATCGAGTATGCGTGAGAGGTATGGCCCGCGCAGTGAAAGATGATGTCTTTGTCAGCGATGGAGCGCTCCAGCAAATGAATGTCCCGGATGTCGTTGATGTGGACATCAATGGCTTTGCGGTGCTCGCCGAGATTTTCAATGCGCCCGCCGCCATGGTCAATGAGCGAATCATAGACGGATACCTTGGCGCCTTCGGACAGGCAACGCAGCGCCAGGTTGCTGCCGATGAATCCCAGGCCCCCAAGGACCAGAATGCGCTGATTGGAAAGGCTGCTCATCGAATCCCCCGCACGCCGGTTGCCCCATCAACAACGGCCTTGTTGGAGCGCGCAACGTGCGCGTTGTATGTGAGGGCGCCATTTGACGGCAGGCATTGAGCATGGTAAACTTCCGGTGTTGACACCTTAATGGGGGAAGTGCACCCTGCCGGTGGCATCAGCGGGAGGGGTCCTTGCCGATGCTTGTCTAAGTTGTTGTGGTATAACCAGTTGGTGCGGTGCGGGCAAGAGGGAGACGGCCATCCCACGTGGGCAAGTATTCGCGAGAGAGCATTCAGCAGGTGTTGGCCGCCAATGATATCGTCGATGTCATTGGGCAATACGTCGACTTGAAGCCCGCAGGCAGTGATCGGTTCCTTGGCTTATCCCCCTTCCAGTCCGAGAAGACGCCATCTTTCAATGTGAGCCGTTCGCGTCAGGCGTATTACTGTTTCAGCACGGACCAGGGCGGCGATCTCATCACTTTTCTGCAAGCCGTCGAGGGGCTTTCATTTGTCGAGGCGGTCGAGCGGCTGGCGGACCGTGCGGGCATTCGGCTGCCCAAGCCGGGCCGGCACGACTCCCGGGAAGAATACGAACGTGAACGGCTGTACGAGTTGGGCGCCTTCGCGCGGAAGCACTTTATGCAGATGCTGGCCGATCCGCTTAAGGGCGGGGCTGGCCGGACCTATCTCAAGACGCGCGCGCTACGAGACGAAACGGCGAAGCACTTCGGCATTGGCTTCGCGGCTGACAGCTTCAACAATCTCCTTGACGCGGCACGTACGGCGGGATTCGACGAGCGCATTCTCGAGCTGTCGGGCCTTGCCAAGCGCGGCACGAAAGGCAATCTCTACGACTTTTTCCGCAGCCGCCTCATCACCCCGATTCGCGATGTCAATGGCAGGGTGGTGGCATTCGGCGGGCGCGACATTACAGGGGAGGCGCCGGGCAAGTACATCAACTCGCCTGAGAATCCGGTGTACAAAAAGGCGAAGACCCTTTACGCGCTGTATGAAGCCAAGGAGGCCATACGGAAGTCGGGCCGGGCGCTGCTGGCCGAGGGCTACTTCGACGTGCTGCGCCTGCATGACAGCGGCATCTGCAACGCGGTGGCTACCTGCGGAACGGCCTTGACGCCAGACCAGGCTCAATTGCTGCGGCGCTATTGCCGCGAAGCCGTGCTCGTCTATGACGGAGACAATGCGGGCTTGCGCGCCGCCGCGCGCGGTTCGGGGATTCTGATCGCGGCAGGATTGACGGTGCGCATCCTTACGCTGAGTGATGGCATGGACCCGGACGATTTTGTGCGGGCGGAAGGGCCGGATGCGTTTGCCGCTGCCATCGAATCCGCGGACTCTTTCGTTCCTTTTTACGCAGAGGCGAACAGGGCCCGGCTGACGAGCATCGAAGGGCGTCATGAAGTGGCCCAGGAACTGTTTGCCATCGTGCGTGATATAAAAGACGAATTACGGCGCGACGCGTACCTCGCCGAAATCGCGTCCGCACTTAAGCTTAACGAGCATGCGGTACGAAAGAGTTTTGCCGAGGGGCCCGTCCGGGCGCCGGCGCGGCAGGAAACGCCCCGGCCCGGGGACGAGTCCGATGCTGAGCGTCCATGCAAAGCGACCTACAAGGCCTTTCGGCAAAGTCCGGATGATATCGAGGTGCTTCGGGCCCTGCTGCATAACCCCGAGTTGCGGTCTGCCGCGCGGGGCTGTCTGAAGGAAGTTCCGTTTCCAGACAGCGATTTCGGCCGGGTATTGCGCATCGTGCTCGAGGATGAAGCGGAAGCGCAGGCCGCCGTGCGTGAAGCTGGCGGCGGCGCGGCGCGTCTATATGCAGCTGCGGCAGCGGGCGAACCGCAGCCGGGCGACAAGGCGCGGCGCATTGTCGAGCAGCGGCTGCGCTCGATCGAGCGTGAAGCGCTCAAGCACCGGACGGCGGCGTTGGAAGAGGCCATTCGGCAAGCCGAAAGCATGCGCGATCAGGAGCGGGTACGCGACTTATTGCGTGAAATGATGGCGTTGCGCGCACAACTGCAAGCGTTGGAGGCCGCATAGGCTGGACCCATGCCGGGGATCTGGGAATATTTCCGGTGTTGGATAGCATGTGAGAATAAATGCACCGCGGCAGCGGTTAGTCATAGATCGGCGAATAC
Organism: uncultured Nitrospiraceae bacterium; assembly: GCA_964557505.1. GTDB lineage: Bacteria > Hydrogenedentota > Hydrogenedentia > Hydrogenedentales > CAZLBS01 > CAZLBS01. The sequence continues at coordinate 16,683 of CAZLBS010000010.1, forward strand.
GGATTGACCGAAGAGGTACGGATATCAATGGCAACTTCGACTAAGAAACGCGCGCCCATGAGTGAGGCAGAGAAGGCAGATGCGCTCAAAAAGGCGCAAGAAAAGGGCAAGTTGACGTATGACGACTTGAATCAACTGCTGCCTGAAGACGCATCTGCCGACGACATCGACGAAATGATGGTGATGCTTGGCAATATGGATGTCGACGTGGTCGACGATCTGCGCGTGGATTCGGAGACGCAGCGGCTTCAAGAACAGCGCGAGCGGCAGCAGCGCCGGGCGCAGGCGCGGCGCGAGGCAGCCCAGACGCGGCTCGAACGCGCGGACGACCCGGTGCGCATGTACCTGCGCGAAATGGGCCGGGTGCCGCTTTTGACCAAGGACCAAGAGGTCGCGATTGCCAAGCGGATCGAAGCCGCCGAAATGGAATTGCAAGAAGTCTTGATGCACACGCCGTATACCTTCAAGGAAATCGGCATGCTGGCAGCGAAGCTTCTTGCGGGCCGGCTGAGCTTCGGGCAGATTTCCGAAACGGAAGAACCCAAGGAGCAGCAGGCCTTCCTCAAGAAGTTGCCCGGCTATATGGAAGAGATGGGCAATCTCGACGGGCAAATCGAGAACCAGGAAAAGCGCCTTCGCCGCACGAATTTGAGCGAAAAGAGCGTCGCCAACATCCACGACAAGATCAACTCGCTGCGCCGTCAGCAGGGCGACATCGTGCTGCACTTCAATTTAAAGCCCAAGGAAATCATGAAGATTGTCCGGAAGATCAAGGGCTTGAAGCGGCGCATCCAGGCAGCCAACGACGAGATTGACCGCATTGAGCGGGAAGTGGGCTTTGGCGCGGCAGAGATTCACAGCATTGCCGTGAAGCTTCGGCGCACGGCATCGGCAGCCAAGACGATGGGCGTGGACAAGGATGCCATCCTTGATGCCGAGCGGCGGCTCCTGCAGGCGCAGCGCAAGATTGAGCAAATCGAATCCGATGCCCGGCTGAACAGCGACGAGATCGCCGAGTTGATCGACACGCTCGAGCGCAAGGAAGAAAAGATCTACAAGGCAAAGATGGAGTTGGTCGAGGCCAACCTGCGCCTGGTGGTGTCGATTGGCAAAAAGTACACGAACCGCGGCATGTCGTTCCTCGACTTGATCCAAGAGGGCAACATCGGCCTGATGAAGGCGGTCGACAAGTTCGAATATCAGCGCGGCTATAAGTTCTCGACGTATGCCACGTGGTGGATTCGGCAGGCC
>CAZLBS010000011.1:0-17767 GCA_964557505.1 uncultured Nitrospiraceae bacterium
AGCTCGAGTTCTTCAACCAGTGCCTCCGCGCGGGCTTGCACGGCCTCTGCCTCGGACGCATCGGCAATGCCGAGGAATATCTGGCGCAGCCGGACCCGCTCGGGGCGGAAAAATTGATCGCGGTTATCGGCGTAATATTGCGCCACGCCGGACTCGGTGATCACGGCTTGTTCTTCGAATTCGCGGCGCTTGAGCACGGCCATGCGGCGGGCGAGCATCTGCTCCCTCAGCCGCTCGCGCAGGTCCGACAGCGTCTCCCCGGACTCTTCCAACTCCGCGATGAACTGCTCCGGCGAATCGTACAGATCGCGCACTTCGCGCACGCGCTCTTCGAGCACTTCATCGGGCACGTCGATGCCCGCGAGGCGTGCTTCACGCAAGAGCAGCTTCGAGGTGATGGCCTCTTCGAGCATGCGGCGCATGGCATCGTCTGCTGCCTGATTCAGTTCTGCTTGACTGGCGGCTGTTTGCTGCAGGGCCGAGATCTCGCGAAAGGCCCCTGCCATGACTTCGCTTTGCAAGATGGGTTCGCGATCGACCGAGGCGAGGACCGCATCAATGATTTCCGCGCGCGCGGGCAGTTGTCCAAGGGTTGCGGCGATGGCTGCCGTAGCAAGCAACCGCAACGTAAAACCGATGTGCATAAGCGTCTCGACCCTGTATGGCCAGCCGCGCATGGGTTTCGCGGGGCCTCATTTTATTGACGCAAACATGTACCGTGAGAGTGGCCACGGGCGCCGCCGCCACGCGGCTCCGTGCAATTGGCGAAGCGTAGCACAGCGCCCAAAAACCGCGCAAGACGCCCGCCGCCCCGCACCAACGCAATCACCTACCGAAGCCTCTTGGGCTTCCGCTCTATGTTAGGATTCCCGCATGCGGGGGATTCTTAACGCCTTCCAGCGGCATACCGGCAGCGCGCAGCAGCATCGCTATGTATTGTCCGCGCTTTTCGCGGCCGCTTTCTCCCTGCGCGTGCTAGCTGTCGTTACGGTGGGCGAGTGGCAGCAGCCGGAGACCTGGGAATATGGCGATGTAGCGGACAATATTCTGGCGGGCAAAGGCTTTAGCGGCACGGCGTGGTTTGTGCCGGAAGGCCCAACAGCCTTTATGGCTCCCGTCTATGTGTATGTGCTCGCCGCATTTCAGGGGCTGTTCGGCGCGTACGCCTGGGCAATCTTGATGTTGGTGCAGGCGCTCCTGGGGGCAATAACGGCCGTGCTCCTCTTTCGAGTGGCCCGGCATGCATTCGGCATTCCGGCCGGGTACGCGGCCGCCGCCATCTTTGCACTAAACCCTACGCACATCTACGTGGCGACGCAGATTCATCCCCTGGCATTGCTCACCCTTCTCTTTGTGGCCGTTCTAGCCTTGGTGCAGCACACGGCTTCGCGAAGAACCATCGCCGCGGCAGTTTTGTTGGGGGCGGTTACGGGGCTTTCCATGCTTACGGACCCGGCGATCATATGCTTCATTCCGATCATTCTGGCATGGCCCGCCGTCACCCAGGCGACGCAATGGCGGCGCGGGTTGGCCCTATCGGCCTGTACCCTTGCAGCGGCGATTCTTGTGGTCTCGCCTTGGACGCTTCGGAATTACCTCGTCATGGACCACTTCATCCCTGTGAAGTCTCAAGCAGGCTTTGTGCTTTGGGTCGGCAATCATCCCGGCGCAACGGGGACACAGACCATGCTCGACAGCGACGGCAACGTCGTGAACGCAAGCCACCGCATGCCGGAAGCCTGGTGGGATGAACTGCGCGAGATGGGAGAGCCCGAGGCATACAATCATCTGGGACGGGAGGCGGTTGCCTATATGCTTGCGCATCCTGCTGATACCGTGATGCGGACAGCACGGAAGGCCCTCTACTTTTGGTGGTGGCCGACATGGATCAACGACCCGCGGGTCGCGGCGAATCCCATCATGGGGCAACTTTATCACCCGTATAAGTGGGTCTGGGCGCCCATGCTGGTGTTGTTTGCCATCGGTCTTTGGCGCGCAAGGGGCCGGTGGCGCAGGGGGAGTCTCTTGGTGTTGGCATTGCTTTGCTACACCGGCTTGTACGCCTTGACGAATGTTGGCAGCAACCCGCGCTACCGCATTCCAGTCGAACCGGCGGTGATGGCGATCGCCGGCGCGGCCGCCGCCGGAGCTTCTCGCGAGGATCACGGCAAGGCCTAATCGTCCGCCAACGGTCTGCGCTTAGGGTGATTCATGTCGTTCAACTGCGGAGAGATAGGCATGGCACACGTTCGCTTGGTTCCGGCCTGGGCCTTCATGCTGGCGGCTGGCATGGGCATGGCAGCTTTGGCCGAAGAGGCCCCCCTGCGCGCAACGGACCCGCTGTGGCAAGCAGTGGCGCCGCCTATCGAACATGACTTGCCCGTGGGGCCATTGCCCTGGACCGGGGACACGCCCCGCCTTGGCGTGCGCGATTTTCAATTTGCCGTGGTCTCGGACAATTCGGGACGCCCCCGTCCCGGCGTGTTTCGCAAAGCCATGGAAAAGGTGGAATTGCTGCAGCCTGCTTTCGTCATGAGCGTTGGCGACCTCATTGATGGCCGTGCACCGGGGGAACTCACCGCCGCCGGCATCGAGGCAGAATGGGATGCCTTCTTGCCTGATCTCGACGGGCTAAGTGTTCCCTTTTTCTTTGTCCCGGGAAATCATGATTCCAACAAGACCGTCAAGCAGCAGGTGTGGCGCGAGCGTTTTGGCCCGTTGCACTACAGCTTCACGTACATGGACGTCCTCTTCGTCATCTTGCAGACCAACGACCTGGAAGAGACCCGGCCGGGCTATAGCCAGGCACAACTGGAATGGCTCGAGCAGACGCTGGCCGAACATCAAGACGCGCGCTGGACCTTTGTGTTTCAACATCACCCCTTCTGGATCACGTCGCCGCTGACGTGGCGTCCTGTGCAAGAACTGCTGCGAGGCCGCAAACACACCGTTTTCGCGGGGCACCTCCACACGTACATGCATGTGAAACGGCGCAACATACAGTATTTGACGCTCGCGGCCACGGGCGGCTCGTCGCCATTACGCGGGCCTGCGTACGGAGAGATGGACCATCTGATGTGGGTGACCGTTACGGACGACGGCCCGAAAATGGCGTCGATTGACCTGGAAGGCATTCGACCCGCAGATTTCCGCAGCACAGGTCTCGCCCTCGCCATGGAGCCGTACCGGAGGGAAGAAACCATTCAAGCGGCGCCCGCTCGCCTTCAGCCCGGAAGCGATGAGATCTCGTGGGAGGCCAGCTTCGAAAACCCGCTGACCCGCCCGGCACGGCTGCGCGTGCTAGTGGAAGCACAGCCGGACCTTTTTGTCTCGCCTTCCGCCGTAGATGAATGGGTAGAACCCAATGCATCGGCGACGGCGCGGATAACGGCAAGACTGCCGCACGGCCTTCCGGCTTCGCGCCTTCAGCCGGTTGCGCTCCATTGGAGCGCCGAATACGAGCCGGTCGATACGCCGCCGCTCCAAATGCGTGGGGTGCACCGGCTCGTGACAGCGGCCACCCATGATGCTTTCGCGCTGGATGAGGTAGCCGTGGACGGCAAGCTTGATGAATGGCCCGCGTTGCCGGTCAGCATGCGTCAGCCAGCGCAAGTCATTCATAACGAGAGCGCCTGGAAAGGTCCGCGGGATTGCCATTTCGAGTTCGCCGTGGCCTCCAATGAGACGCATGTATTTGTTGCACTTCGCGTGCACGACGATGAAACGCGAACCGCCCTGCACTTCGACTACCAGGACATGGCCATTCTCACGCTGCGCGCGGCGGGCGCGGAGCCGATGGAAGCGGCGCTTCGCCGGGAAGATGTCGTTCGCATCGTTGCCGGCGAGGGCCTCGAACGCGACGAGATTGAGCGCCAGGAACGCTTCAACCAAAATCGAAATTATGATGCCTATTCGCTGGGAGCCGAAGCGGTCATGAATCCGCGGACAGATGGCGCCGACTACGAATTCTCCTTCCCCCGAGAAATCCTCGAGCGCGTCGGGAAGAAATCGACCGAGCACATTCAGCTCAACCTGGTCGTGAATGATTGGGACGAATCCGACGCGGCACTTGGCATCAGCTTTCTGGCATGGCGTCCGCGGTGGGAAAGCAGTGCGTATGACCCGGGCGTAGGGGTGTTTAGGTTGGCTCCCTGACTTGCAGTCTGCCCCGAAGTACTCGTAGATAAGCGAGTCACGCATGCTCGAGCCTTGACACCGCTCCGCAGGGGGGACTTGCGCACGCGTGTCCTCATATACGCGCTTTTCGGCCTTGCCAATAGTCTCGATCGATGCTTCGTGCGACGGCTCGCTTGAGTGTGAAGCCTGCGTGGAGATACGCATATTCAATATGTGAACAAGCCGGCAAGGTGAACTCGATTGGGTCGATGCTGGCCGGATGGTTTCAACCAAGCAAATCAAACATGATCCACAAGAGGGCGCTTACCAACTCGCGGCGGTGCAGGGCTTGTTGGTATTCCTCGGACGCCAAATACTTGATCTGATCGCACACCTCAAGGCCCAGAAGGGCATTGACGGTCAATTGCGCATCGACGGCGTCGGTCTCGTTGAGGGTGTCGACATTGGTCTTGAAGGCAACCGGAACCCGCAGGGCGGCTTCTGAAACCAAATACACGTCTTGCTCAGTGACCATGTAGTCGCCATCGACATCGGCGCAGACATCTTGGGGAGGCGGGGCGGGGTCTTCGCTTGGAAGCTCGCCAGGCGCTGCCTGCGGCGGCTCATCACTGGGGGCTGGGGGCGCTTCTTCAGGCTCCTCCGCGCGAGGTTCGGGCTCAATGACGGGGGCTCGTTCTGCGGTTGCTCCGTTGAAAACAGGCGCAAAGAAAGCGCCATCCGCCTCCTGCCCATGCGCCCGCGGGGCGCTCATGACCACCAGAAGGCCTATGGCGAGCGCTCTACCCAACCGCGCTATGCCGCTTGCCCGCATCACCTGCTCCTTCCCCCAGGGAGGTATTGCTTCATGTTGCCGCAGGCCTAGTATAGCAATCGCGCGGCGAAAATCCAGCCCTCGAAAATGGGGGCAGGCATCGTCAGCGGGCCTCGCGCACTATGCCCGCGCACAGGACGCATTCATCCTCATAGAGGACGCACCATTGGCCTGGCGTGACGGAGCGCTCTGGCATGTCGAACCTCACTTCGACGGCGCCGTTTTCCAGGGGATGGCATTCCGCTGGCACTGGCGTGTGGCGGTAGCGAATCTGCGCCGTACAACGGAAAGAATCCGCCGTTTGCGCGCGGCCGCTCCAGACGACTTCGTCCGCGATGAGCGAGCGATTGCCCGTCTCTTCTTCATGGCCCACAAAAAGCACGTTGTTCTGCGTGTCGATGCGCAGCACGAAATATGGTCGCGGTGCGGCGATGCCGAGGCCTTTTCGCTGGCCAATCGTATAGTGCGTGAGGCCGTTGTGTTGCCCGACCACTTCCCCTTGCGTATTGACAATGGGCCCCGGCTCGCGCGGACCCACCCGGCTGTCCAAGTACGCCCGGTAATTGTCATCTGGCACGAAACAGATTTCCTGACTCTCGGGCTTATCCCATGTGACCAATCCCAACTCACGGGCAATCGAACGCGTGCCGTCTTTCGTGTGCCCGCCGAGCGGAAACAGCGCCCGTTCCAATTGCTCTTGGCCAAGACCCGCCAGGTTGTAGCTCTGATCCTTCTCGCGGTATGCCGCGCGCCGCAGGGCCTGCCGGCCCTCCCGTTCCACTTTGCGCGCGTAATGCCCCGTGGCAATCAAATCCGCATCGAGCGCCAGGCACTTTTCATACAGCGCCCCAAACTTCACGCGCTGATTGCACCGCGCGCAGGGATTCGGCGTCCGGCCTTGCAAGTATTCATGCACGAAATCATCCACGACCTCGCGCTCGAACCGGTCCACGTAATTGAGCGTGTAGTGCGGGATGCCGAGTTTGTCGGCGACGCGCTTGGCATCGATGGCCGCATCAGCCGTGCAGCACGCCTTATCGCTATGCTCACGGCCCTCGCCGCTCGCAACGCGCATGGTCATCCCGATGCAGTCGTATCCCTGCTCCACGAGCAAGGCCGCCGCAACGGATGAATCCACCCCCCCGCTCATCGCCACGATCACGCGGGGCTTCGTGCTGTTTCCATTTGAAGTCATGAGGTCAGAGTATAAATGAGCCACGGAAGCACAGGAAAGCCGTCTGTTTGCAGGGTCTTATTCTTGATTAGAAAAGTTCTGAGGAACCCCTTCTCCAGCTGCGGTGAAGGGGTTCCCCAAGCACTGATTCGCTACGAATACAACTCGTTGATGAACTCGGTGAGGAGGGCTTCTGCGAGGTCGTCTGGCAGGGCGTCCATGACGGTGTTGATGAGGCCCATCTTGCCGGGGAGAGTGCCGCCGTCCATGCCGGCCATGGCGAAGACCGCCGCGCGCGGGTCGCCGCCGCTGGCTTCGATCTGCTGCAACATGCCTTGCACCTGCTCGCGCACGGCCTGCGCGTCGATCTGCTCCGGACTGTTGCGCACGGCTTCTGCCGCCTTGGCAAGGTCGGCCAAGAAAGCATCCACGTGTTGCCCTGACGTCCGCGTCAGCGTGAGATGCAGATTGGGCGGCGACACAGGCGTTGTGAATTGCGGCTGCACATACCAGCCCATATCGCGCAATTCATCGGCGAGCTGGAAGATGTTGAAGTCATCCGCAGTAAAGCTGAACATCACCATGTCCGGATCGCCCAAGACGCGCAGGCCTGGAATCTTGTTGACGCCGTCGACCAGGGCGCGGGTCGTCTTTTGCATGTCGGCCACGTATTCACGGTAGCCATCTTCGCCGAGAAACTTGAGGGTCGCCCACGCGGCGGCCATCGACCCGCCGGTCTTCGAACTCAGAATCGTAGGATTGATCAGCGCGTAAGTCGTCGTGCGGCGGCATGAAAAGATCTGGTGCTTCCGAAGCTCCTTGCCGCGGTAGAGCACCGTCGAGATGTTCTTCGGCGCGAAGCCATACTTGTGCATGTCCGTCGAAATCGACGTGACCCCTGGGACGCTGAAATCGAAGTCCGGATACTTCACCTCACCCATGCGGCGCTGAAAGCTGAGCAGGATGCCGCCTACGCAAGCATCCACATGGCAGAGCAAGTCTTGCTCTTGCGCGGCGGCTGCGATCTCGGGGATCGGATCCACGACGCCCTGCGCATAGCCGGGCGCACTGCCCACAAGGATGATCGTGTTCGGCGTAATGGCCTGGCGAATCGCATCCACATCGGCCTGGTAGGTCTCCTGATTGATGCCCGTCACCACCGGCTTGATGTTGAAGTACGCCGCTGCCTTCTGGAACGAAGGATGCGCCGTGATGGGGATGATCATCTCCGGCTCTTTGATGTGCGGCTTGTGTTCGCGGGCCCAGTCGCGCGCGGTCTTCATCGCGCATAGCACGCTCTCCGTGCCGCCGAAGGTGCAATTGCCGACAACGTTTTCGTCGCCCCGGAGCAATTCCCGCAGCATGGTTACGATTTCCATCTCGACCTTGTGCATGCTCGGAAAGGTCGTCGGGTCCAGGCCGTTCTCCGTCAGGTACAGGAGATAGGCATCGTGCTGCAGTTCCTTCAATTCCTGCTCGGCGGGCAAATAGGTGTAGGCGAATGTCTTCCCGCTTGTGCTCGATAGATCGTTCACTTTGAACGATTCGAGCAGCGAGAGGATCTCTTCGCGCGGCAGCCCGCCCATTTGCAGTGCGCCCGTGTCCATTACCGTGGCCATGTGTTTGCTCCTTTGTTCTAATCAGCGCGGCTAGTGCACGCCGTTGCCCATCCTCGTTCGGTGCGGCTTTCGGCGCGCCGCATCAATCTGGCCGCCTTCCTCTTCATCGAGTCCAAGCAAGCAGCACAGGTAATCCCACAGATACCGCTTGAAGGCCTTGAGATGTTTCGCCTGCATCGGATCCGCGTGCAGCGACCTGCCGTCGTAACACCCGGACACGAAATAGCCGTACAGCAGCCAATCGAAGCTGCGCAAAAACATGGGCGGGTCGATTTCCTTGCGCACGATGCCCGCCCGCTGCGCGCGCTTCAGCGTGGCCAGCAGGGGCTCATACATGGCGAGCGTGCGCTCCTCGATGCGCTGGCGCAGGGCGCTGTCTTCCGGCCAGAGCCAGCGTTGCATATGCAAGCGTGCACGCATGGGGTCTTCCGCGAAGACGTTCACCATGGCATCGCAGAGGCCCCACATCAGCGACAGCAGAGCCGGTGCATCGTGATCGCTCAAACGCGCGGCTTCGGCGGCAAAGGCGTCGACATGGGCCCGCTCTTGCAGGAACAATCGCTCGACGCACAGTTCGTACAACTCATGCTTCGTGCCGACATGGTGATGCACGGTCGCGATGTTGAGGTCCACAGCGTTGGCAATCTGCCGCGTGCTGACCCCTTCGTAGCCATGTTCCGCGAAGAGCCGCGTTGCCTCGATAACGATGCGCTGCGCATGCTCGCTTAAGTTAGCGATGTCTAGTTCCGCTACAGCCATGCTGCTCCCGCCTGCCCCCGGCGCTTACGGCCCCGGCGCTCCCCCTTGACGGCTGCGCCTGTCCCGGGCTATGCTCAGGCTCCATCAAGTGATTGATGGATAGCGTAGCGCAGAACGCACGCTGCGTCAAGCCCCGAAAGGTCTCGTTGAAGTCTTTATGCGCCGGGGCGGATGGCGTATACTCGCAGCGAACGCAACCTTGAACTCACACGTTAGGGCGGGCACTCATGGCACAAGTAAAAGAGCATCCGGCCGTCAGCGCGGATAGGCAACACTATTTTCATCCGTTCACGTCGGTGGCGGACCAGAGCACGAAGGGCGCGCACATCATGTCCCGCGCGGAAGGCATCCGCGTGTGGGACGTCGACGGGCGGGAATTCATCGACTCGCTCGGCGGCCTGTGGTGCGTGAACATTGGCTACGGCCGCAAGGAAATGGCCGAGGCCGTGCGCAAGCAGACCGAAGAACTCTGTTATTACCACAGCTTTTTGAACATGGGCACGGAGCCTACGGCCCTGCTCGCCGAGCGTGTGGCCAATCTTGCGCCCGGCGATTTGAATCATGTTTTCTTCTGCAACTCCGGCAGCGAGGCCAACGACACGCAAGTCAAAATTGTGTGGCAATACAACAACCTGCGCGGCAAGCCGCAGAAGAAGAAGATCATCGCGCGCCGCCGGGCCTACCATGGCGTGACGGTCGCCGCGGCGAGCATGACCGGCCTGCCGCCGCTGCACGCTTCTTTCGACCTGCCGCTGCCGGGCTTCCTCCATGTGACGCCGCCGCACCACTACTGGGAAGCGAAGGACGGCCAGAGCGAGCGCGAGTTTTCACAGATGCTCGCCGATGAGCTGCGCGAGACCATCGAGCGCGAAGGGCCAGACACCGTCGGCGCTTTCATCGCCGAGCCCATGATGGGTGCGGGCGGCGTCGTCCCCCCGCCCGAGGGTTACTTCGAACTCATTCAGCCGCTGCTCAAGGAGTACGACATCCTGCTCATCGCCGACGAGGTCATCAGCGGCTTCGGCCGCTTGGGGGCCTGGTTCGGCTCGCAGCGCCTCAACATCCAGCCGGACCTGATGAGCGTCGCCAAGGGCCTGACCAGCGGGTATGTCCCGATGTCGGCCTGCATTGTGGCCAGCCATGTGTTCGACGTGTTCAAGGACGCCTCGGCGCAGCATGGCCCCTTTTCACACGGCTACACCTACAGCGGTCACCCCGTGGCCGCGGCGGCGGGCCTCTGCAACCTCGACATCATCGAGCGCGAAAACCTCGTGGAGAATGCCGGCGTGGTTGGCGAATACTTCGTCGAGCAGGCGAAGCAAGCCTTCGCCGAGCACCCTGCCGTAGGCGAAGTGCGCGGACTTGGCCTCACGGTCGGCGTCGAAATCGTCAAGGACAAGGCCCGCAAGATTCCCTTCGAGCCGAAGGAAAAAATGGGCCCCAAGCTCATGCAATGCATCTTCGACCACGACCTCATCACGCGGCCCATCATGAACACCATCGCCATGTCGCCCCCGCTCATCAGCACCAAGGAAGACTGCGACGAAATGATCCGCCGCTTCGACGCAGGATTGCAGAAGTTCACGCGCGAACATATGAACTAAACGAAGCGTTCATCACAAAAATCGGCGAGTACGCGCAGGCATACGCAGCATGGAAAGAAGGCGGAAGCACATCGCTTCCGCCTTCTTTGTGTTTGATGCCGACTGTGTGATGCGGTCAACCGGCCAATCAGACGTTCCCGGGCGTCTACCCGGGGTTACGCAGATGAGACCACCTCAACCCTAAAGAGGCTGAACAGCCAAAGCAGAGATTTCACGCGAGACGGTGCGGCCCCGCGGGGGCCGGGCATTGCGGAGAGATCACACGTTCCCTGGGTTTTCGCTATGGGCTATGGAAAGGCTTCCCTTTCTGGGCGGTGCTTCAATGGGCTATGCTTGTGTCAAGAGATTACCTGAGGTGTATAAGCCATGACCGCGACGCCGGATAGCCTGAATCCCTTTCAGCCGCTGGTCGATCATTTTTTGTCTTCGGCGGTGTTTGAGGCGGGGCTGTCGGAGCTGACGGTTTCGGCGTACGCGGAGGACTTGCGGCGGTATGTTGCAGACCTCGCATCGGCAGGCGTTGGCGATATAGCCGCCGTCACGCGCGAACATATCCTCGATCATCTGATTCGGCTGCGCAAAGCGGGATTATCCGCGCGCACGGCTTCCCGCCACCTGAGCGCGATTCGGCAGTTTCACCGCTTCTTGCAGCTAGAGGGCCTCGTGCCGCGCGACCCAGCTGAGGGCTTCGAATCGCCGCGGACATTGCGAAAGCTGCCGTTGGTGCTGACGGAGGCGGAAGTCGAACGCATGCTGTCGATGCCGGACCGAACCGATGCTTGGGGCCTGCGCGATGCGGCGATGCTGGAGTTGTTCTATTCTTGCGGCTTGCGCATTTCGGAGTTGGCTGGCCTTTCGCTAGGCGCGATTGATCTTGGCGAGGGGGAAGTGCGCGTGCGCGGGAAGGGGGCGAAGGAACGGCTGATACCCCTCGGCGGGGGCGCGGCGCAGGCGCTGCATGCCTGGCGCGCGGCGCAGATGACGCTCGACCCGAGAGACGAGGCGTTGTTCATCTCGAAGCGGCGCACGCGCATGAGCCGCGATTCTGTCTGGCGGGTGGTCAAGCGCTATGCCCTTGCCGCGGGCATCCCCAAGAACGTTACACCGCATATGCTGCGGCATAGTTTCGCGACGCATCTGCTCGACCATGGCGCCGATCTCCGGGCGGTGCAGGAAATGCTCGGCCATGCGCACATCGCGACTACAGAGATCTATACGCACGTGAGCAGCGACCGCCTCGCACAGGCCCACCGGCAGCATCACCCGCGTGCGTGAAGCTAGTCCATCATGCGGCGCATCTCCTTCGAGACGGTCCGCATCTGCTTTTTGTCCATCCGGCCAACAATGTTCCGGACCGTTGGGCCAAGCACGCGCATGCACCCGCTGATGCCGAGATTCGCGGACTGATTTACGACAAACCCCATCTTCAGTTTGGACAGGGGCGCCAGAAAAAAGAAGTGCAAACCGGTTTCACTGAGTTCCACGATGATGTCCGCCAAGTCCTCGCGGTACTCGATGGGGTCGTCTTCTTCTTCAATGGCATCGAGAATGCTCAGTGTGCGCTTGCGCATCGCTTTGGTATGGGTAAACTTGATGTGCGGTTTAGGGGATGCTGGCATAGCAAGCCTCGCTTCCATAGGCGCACGAGCAACAATCATTGAGCGTGCGCGCATGTTTCCAGGCAATAAGGGTTTGAGCACTGGCGTCCGATGTGAGCGCCGCGCCCGTGTTATCAGCGTACTCCTAGCGGCGGCAGCTGAACAATCTCGCAGGGGGATGCTTGTGAAGAACGCTACGGCCTCTTTGTCGGCGTGCGCGCTCGACCAGGACTGACTGCACCGGCAAGCACAAGTGCGGCGTCTATGGTGTGCCCCATTAAAGAGAATGGGCGCCCGCGCAAATCCTGAATCCGCGATCAGCTTCGGGGCTACGGTATAGCCCCGGCCGGTTGACGCGCACGCTCCATGCCATTCACGCGCCGCAGGGCAGAAGCCTTGAAATGGTACCTTCGCCAAAATTTCACAAGTACGCTGCAAACTATGGGAAAAGCGGGTACACTGGTGGTGTCACCAAGCAGGCCCGGCCACAAGGGTATGCACTGATACATCCAGGGGGGCGCTCGGAAAGGAGCGTGTGATGGCAGGCATCTTGGCGACGGTACGTTCCCAAACAGGCATTTTGGCCGGCGGCGCGGTGGTTCGTTCTCTGACGCCGGCCGGCGGCCCGCAATTGGCGGGTCCAATGAAGTCGCAGCAAATCACGGAGCCGGGCGCCATCGAGCGCTTGAGTTCGATGAACATCTCCGGGCGCCGATCGGCGACCATCTCGATCTCCGCGTATAGCCTTACGCGATCTCGGGCACAGCAAATCCATCGCGGTATTCGCGCGTGAGCAGGGCGTTCGCCTCGCCGTCGCCGGGAAAGGTCTCGGTCTTCGGGTCGAATGTCAGCTTGCGTCCCGTGCGGTATGCGATGTTGCCGAGGTGGCACAGGCCCGCGGCAACGTGGCCCTGTTCCGCCGTGGCGTTCACGGCTTGCGGATCGCCCGATTGCACGGCCTTCAGAAAATTGCGCATGTGCTCTATCGTCGAGTCGGCGATGGCGCGCAATGGTTCCTCGACGGGGATGACTTCGCCGCCGGGATTGTACAGCGTTGTGTTCTCGAGATAGCCCTCGGCGCCGAACAACGACACAAAGGGCCGCTTGGCCGTATGCCGGTTGCGGATATCGATCGTGTAGACCGTGCCATCGGCAAATGTATGCTGCACGACCTGCGTGTTGGGCGTCTCGCGGGCGTCTTTGTCATAGCCGAAGATGCCGCCCGTGCTCGAGGTGGATACCGGCAAGCCCTTATCCAGCGCCCAGTTCACCAGGTCCGCCGCGTGGGGATTGTTGTTGCCGATCTCGCCGTTGCCGTAATGCCAGAACCAGTGCCAGTTGTAGTGCACGTAGTTTTGGCTGAAGGGCTGCTCTGGGGCGGGGCCCTGCCAAAGGGTCCAGTCGAGATGCGCGGGCGGCGAGTCTTCGGGCGGATACCAGAAGGGACTGCGTTTCCGCATGATGGTGGTGCGTGCCATGTAGAGGTCGCCGATTTCGCCCGAGCGGGCGCGCTCCATGGCCCGTTGCCAGGATGGGTCGGAGCGCCGCTGCGTGCCGTGCTGCAAGACCCGGCCATACTTCGTCGCGGCGTTGATGAGTTGCCGCCCTTCGAAGATGGTGTGCGAGATGGGCTTCTCGAGGTAGACGTCCTTGCCCGCTTCCATCGCCCAGATGGCGGCGAGGACATGCCAGTGATTCGGCGTCGCAATGGCGACGGCGTCGATGGCGCCGCTCTCGAGCAGATCCCGAATGTCTTGGAATTGCGCCGGTTCGCTGCCGGTCAGAGCGCGTGCGTCGCGGGCGCGTTTTTCCAGCACCTGCGCATCGGCGTCGCAAAGCGCTACGAGATCGGCCATGCCCGTCTGGTGCGCCGCTTCCGCCAAACGCCAGCCGCGCCCGTTGATTCCAACCGCTGCCATGCGCACGCGATCGTTGGCCGCGGCCCGCTTCCCTGGAATCGCCGCCGCGGCGGCCGCTGCCCCCGCCATCGTCAAGAATTGCCGCCGTGTCGTGCGCATAGTCTGCTCTCCTCACAAAACGCCTATGCCCTGCATGCTTGGAGTGTCTGATCAATGATGCACCGCGATCAACTTTGGCCCAAAAAAGAGAGGCCCCACAGGGGCATGTGGGGCGCACTCACGGAGGGTAAGACATTCTGGACAGCCCTGGGATGTGGGCGTGGGATTGGCGCCCGGGCTATGGTCCGCATGCCTTGCGGCAGATATGACGGGATGGATCACACCTGCACATGATTCAACTGTGGGATCAGGCGCTCGGTATGTGCTGAGCTGTTGGCTCTACCATACCCACCCTGGAGGGTGCCGCCTATTGGGGTTCATTCCCTTGCGACACCCAATATATCGGCACGATGAAGCTAACCTTTAGCCTTGTTTACGAGCCGCTTCCCGCATGTTGCACTGTCTATTCGGCAAGCGCGTTCAGCATGGCGCTTTAAGGCGCCCGGGACACTGTGCGAAAATGCGTCGCATGAATGACCTTGCCAACCGGTTTGAATGGTGCGACTACGAGACGGGCGAGATCTTTCCATGGGAGTCGCCGGCGCCTCGTCCGTTGAGCGCCCGTGTCAAGCATGACCACGCTGCCGAAGAGCTTACGGCTGCCGCGCGGACGCTTTGGGATTTCCGCGCGCTGCTGCCCATCGCCGCGGATGCCCAGGTGGTTTCGCTGGGCGAGGGGGGCACGCCGCTCATCGCCGGGCCGCAGCTGGGCCGTGCGTTGGGACTTGCGCCTGTACTCATGAAGAATGAGGCGGCCAACCCGACGGGCTCCTTTAAGGATCGGCAACTCTGCGTTGCCATTTCGCATGCCGTTGCCAACGGGTACGATACGGCTGCCGTCGTAAGCTCTGGCAACGTGGCGTGCGCGGCAGCGGCCTACAGTGCACGAGCAGGCATCCGCGCCGTGTGCTTCATGCACGGCATGGCCGGGGGCTGGAAGGCCCGTCAGGCCGCCACCTACGGCGCCGAGATGATTGCCGTCGACTCCCGCTCGGCAGCGGAAGTCTTCGATTTGTGCATCGCGGCCTGCGATGAGTTCGGCTGGTATCACGCCTCGACGGCGGGGCTTTATGAGCCGATGAATGTCGAAGGCGCCAAGACCATTGCGTATGAGCTTTGCATCGAGACCGCGGGCCGCATGCCGGAATGGATCGTGGCGCCGGTGGGCGGAGGCGGGTTGCTCGGGGGCATCTGGCGGGGCTTGCTCGACCTGCGGCGCGCAGGACTCATCGACCGCATGCCCAGGCTGGCCGGAGCGCAACCGGCTGGCTGTACGCCGCTCGTGCAGGCCATAGAGAACAATTGGAGCTTCGAGGAATCCCGCGCGCATCCATGGCCCGAGCCCTACACCATCGCCGGCGGCATCGCGGATGACATCCTGTTCGACGGACATACCGCATTGCCGGCACTGCGCGACACGCAAGGCGTGGCGATCGCGGTAAATGATGAAGAGATCCTCGATGCCATGGCCCTGCTGTCGCGCACGGAGGGCTTGCTCATCGAGCCGAGTTGTGCCGCGGCCATTGCAGCGCTGCATCACCTGCCTGACAAATCGCCGGCGACGGAAGTCTGCTGTGTCTTGACCGGAACCGGCATCAAGGACTTGCCGGCCTGGGAAGGCAGATTGCCGGATTCTAAAGCCATCCCCTGCGATTTGGGCGCGCTGAAGGAGCGGCTAGGAGAAGCCATCTAATGCGCTTAACCACCGGGATGCTGTGGCCCGCCTTATCGCTGATTGCGTTCCTGGGCGCATGCTCTCAGGGCGAACGGATTGTTGTGTACAGTCCGCACGGGCCGGAGATTCGCGAAGCTTTCGAACAGAAATTCGAAGCGGCGAATCCAGGCATCGACGTCCAGATTCTGAACATGAGTTCGCAAGAGGCGTACAACAAGATCTACGCCGAGCGAAACCGGCCGGTCTGCGATGTTTGGTGGGGCGCGCCATCGACGATGTTTACGCAGGCCGCGGAGCAGGGCTTGCTGGCTCCCTACGAACCCTCTTGGTCGGACAAGATCGAGCCCTCTTACCGGGACCAACAACACCGATGGTATGGCTCGTTCCGCCTGCCCATCGTGATCATATACAACGACACGCATTACGAAGAGGGTCGCGTGCCCCAAACCTGGGAGGCGCTGCTCGAGCCGGAATGGAACCAGAAGATCGCCATGCGCCGCCCGCTCGAGTCAGGCACGCTGCGCACGTTCATCGGCGCAATGGTGCAGCGCGGGGAGACCGTCGAGGCCGGCTTCGATTATTTGCGCGATTTGCATCGGGCCACGGCGGTGTATCTTGAAAAGCCGCAATTCATGTTTGACCACCTCAAGCGCAACCCCGAGCGGATCAGCATTTGGTTGCTCACCGATGCCATGCTGCAGCGAGAGTTGAATGGTTATCCATTCTGGTTTGCCATGCCGCCAGAGGTACCCGTGCTTACAGACTGCATCGCGCTGATCGATGGGGCGCCCAATGAGGCGGCGGCAAAAAAGTTCTACGAATTTGTAACAAGCCAGGAGGCGATGGTCGAGCTGTCTCAGAAGTTTGCCAAAATACCGGCGCGCCATGACATTCCCCGAGATCAAATGCCGCAGTGGATGACGGCGCAGGAAATCAACGCGATCGATATCGACTGGGAAGTGATGGCCGAGCAGAATGCCGCATGGTGTGAGCGCTGGGAAGAGGAGATTTTCCGCGCCATTGAGTAGCGTACGGCTCGAGAACCTTACCAAGCTATTTGCCGAGGGAGGCGGCGTCCGCGGGTTCTCCTGCGAGATCGCGCAAGGCGAATACTTTGCGTTGCTGGGCCCGAGCGGGTGCGGCAAAACCACCACCCTGCGCGCCATCGCGGGGCTCGAGCATCCGGAGGCCGGTCATGTTTTTTTCGACGGCGAAGAAGTGACGCACCTTCCGCCGGAGAAGCGCAATGCGGCCATGGTGTTTCAGAACTACGCGTTGTTTCCGCACATGACTGCCGGCCAGAACGTTTCGTTTGGCCCGCGCGCACGCAAAGTGCCGAAGCATGAAATTCCGGCGCGCGTACAAGAGGCGCTCGCGCTCGTGCAGCTCGAGGGGTATGAGAACCGCCCCGTGACGGACCTGAGCGGCGGCCAGCAACAGCGTGTCGCTTTGGCGCGGGCGCTTGCCGTGCGCCCGAAAATCCTGCTGCTCGATGAGCCGCTCAGCAATCTCGATGCTGAGCTGCGCTATTCGACGCGCCAGCAATTGGCCGCACTGCAGCGGGAGTTGGGCATTACGACGATTCACGTGACCCACGATCAGGAAGAAGCCTTGGAACTTGCCGGGCGCATTGCCGTGTTGAAGGTTGGCGTGTGCGAACAAATCGGCACGCCGGCAGAAATCATCGGCCATCCCGCGACGGAATTCGTGCGGGGCTTTTTGGAGCGTCAGCGGCAATGGATGCAAACGACGAAGAACAAGTAAGCACCAATCCGCCAGAGACTACGGGCGAGGAAAGCGCTGGCGCACGGCGGCAGAGGCGGCGGCAGACGCGGGCAGGCTTGATCAAAGAGGCGCCCGCGGCGCTTGCGGTAAGCGCGTTTCTTTGCATCGTGCTCGCGGTAGTTTCGGCTGTCCAAGGCGCATGGCCCATTGCACTGCTTCTCGGGGCAGCGGCGGCGGGCATGCTGGCCGCTTCGCCGGTGGCCTTCTTTATTACCTGTTTTCTGTGCATTGCAAATGCGGCCGCGGGTTTCGTTCTCGGCAAGACCTTGGTCGAGTGGGCAATCGCATCGGCCTTTCTCGCCGCTGCGCTGCTGGCCATCTCTAGCTGGCGTTTCTTCGCTACCAATTATCACGCACATAAGACGGGAGATTCTGCGAATGGCTGAAAGAACGTTTGGAAATACGGTAATTGAAACGGCTGAGGGCGACATAACACAAGAAACAGTGGACGTCATTGTGAACGCGGCCAATGAGTCGCTTCAGGGCGGCGGCGGCGTTGATGGCGCCATCCACCGCGCTGGCGGACCTGCGATCCTAGTGTATTGACCCAAAGTTAACGGAACTTTTACGGCTTGCATGGTATTCAC
>CAZLBS010000012.1:0-10162 GCA_964557505.1 uncultured Nitrospiraceae bacterium
ACATCATCCGCCGGGCCAAGCAATTGGGCGACTGCTTCTTGTGGATGAGCCACCCCAGCGCGCCAGAGCCGGAAGATACCTATTATTGGGAAGAACTCGGCAACAGCTTTGATGTTTCCTCCGAGGCGATCGGCTTATTGCTGCAGGTGCAGCAGGGCAATGACGCGAATCCGGACTTGTTTGAACAAGCCCTTGAATTGGCCGCGGAAGCCCAATGCGCCCTGCGCGATGCCGTCGGCAATGTCGGCTACAACGGTTACGACGACGACCAGCGCCGTCTCTTTCTCTGGCTACGCCAGACGGCCTCCGAACAAAGCATTTACTTGTCTCGCTTCATGCGCCTGAGCGATCACGCGGAGCCTTCCAATTGGGAAGATCTCTCGCGCCGCGTGCGGGAAGTAGGCCAACGCTACGAAGAACGCAACGGAATGGATGCGCCCGTGCGGGAAGCCGTCGACACGCTGCTTGCCCAAGTGCGCCGCTTCGAACAGTGTCCGGACGAGGAAGTCGAAGATGCGTGGCGCGACATCGCGCAGACTACCGCCGGCCTCGTGGAAGAGCATGGCCTGCCGGTGGAGCACATCGAGCTGCGCGGCATGCTCGACCCCTTGCTCGACGACGCGCCGGACATGGAGGATCTTCCCGAAACATTCGAGCGCGTGCTTGACGCAATCGATGCCTATGAGCCTGAGGAATCCGCCGCGGAAGAAGAAGGCAACGGCGCGGCTTCCAGCATTAGCGGTTCGGCCTATGACCCGAATGTCTCTGAGAGCGTCGGACGGGTGCGGGCGATGCTTGAAGGGCAGAGCGTCGTGTTGATAGGGGGCGATGCCCGCCCGCAATCAAAGGGCGCGCTCGAGCAGGCGTTCGGCCTCAAGCGCTTGCTCTGGGTGCCGAGCAAGCGGCAGGAACCCAGCGGCGATTTCCGCCCCTACGTCGATGCCGAAGATGTCGCCTTGGTGCTCATGGCCGCCCGTTGGTCGAGCTACAGCCTCAACGATGTGCAGCAGTATTGCGAAGAACAGGACAAGCCGCTCGTGCGTTTGAATCGCGGCTACGCCCCTGACCTCGTCGCGGGCGAAATCCTCAATCAGATCGGCGACAGCCTCGAAGAGATTCAATTCGCCAGCTAAGCGATCATCACTACCACCCTTTCTAAGGCGCTGGGCTCAAAGGCTCAGCGCCTTTTTTTACGTCAGTGTGGTAGCCGCGGCGCTGCGCGCTTCACGTCAAAAGGCCTTGCCCTGTTTGTGAAGTTCGGCCAGTTCGGCAATGCGGTCTGGATCGAGCTTGGGAAAGAGCACTTCCGGCTTGGCAATAGGGCGCCCTTCAGGGAGCCGCTCGGCGGCATGCGCCCAGGCATCTTCTCCCCCGTCAGGCCCGCCGCTTGGCAAGGCAATGCCCAGCGTCTTCGCGAGCGTTTCGGCGCCATCAGGTGCAAAGGGCGCCATCACGGTGCAGAGCGTCCGCACCACCTGCACGCAGCAATAAAGCGTCGTGCCTGTCCGGGCCATGTCGGTCTTGCGGGTGACCCAAGGCTGCTTCGTGTCGAAGTACTGATTCGCTTTGCGGCCAATGTCGATGAAGCGCTCGCATGCTTGCCGGAAGCGGAAGTTCTCGAAGGCCTCCGCCACCGCTTCCACTTGGCCTGGCAAAGCGTCAAGAAGGGCGGCGTCCTCCGCATCAAGCTCCCCAGCAGGCGGCACCTTCCCATCGAAGTTCTTTACCGTCATCGTGAGCGAGCGGTGGACGAAGTTGCCGACGACATCGCACAACTCGCCGTTGTAGCGGTTTTGAAATTCGTCCCAGTCGAAGGCCGCGTCTTTCGTTTCGGGCATAATCGAGCAAAGGTAGTACCGTATCGTGTCTCGCGGAAACTGGCCGCAAAACCAGCGCACGCTGATCATGTTCCCCTTCGATTTCGATCCTTTCTCGGCCACGCCCGTCTCACGGTTCAAGACGTTGAGAAACTCGTTGGCCACGACGTTGTCGGCGAGCACGTATTCATAGTGGCCGTTGGCGCGCCCCTGCCCGATGAGCATGGCGGGAAAAATGACGGCGTGAAACGGGACGTTGTCCTTTCCGATAAAGTGCAGGAGGCGCGTGCCCTGGTCTTTCCACCAGGCCTCCCAGGCGTGCGCGTCGCTCTTGGTTTCGATGCCCCATTGCCGCGTATTGGTCACGTAGCCAATCGGCGCATCAAACCACACATAAATGCGCTTGCCCTCGGCCTCGGGGTTCTCCAATGGGATGGGCACGCCCCAGTCGGTATCGCGCGTGATGCAGCGCGGGCGCAGGTCGTCCACCCAGCCATTGGCCATGCCCTTCACCGTCGGCCGCCATTCCGGGTGCGTATCCAGCCACGCGCGCAGGTCCTCTTTGAAATCCTGCAGGCGCAAGAACCAGTGCATCGATTGCTTCAGAATGGGCGTCGAGCTGTCGCCTGGAATGTTGACGCGCGGCTCGATGAGATCCCGTGCATCGTATTGAGCGCCGCAGTTTTCGCACTCATCGCCGGTCGCATCAAGATAGCCGCAGCGCGGACACGTGCCCTTCACATAGCGATCCGGCAGGTAGCGATCACTCGCCTCGGAGTACCACAGCTCGATCTCTCGCTGTTCGATGTGCCCATTCTCATGAAGCTTTTTGAAGAATGTCTGCGTGGAATCGTCATGAAGAGTCCAGGAGGTGCGGCCGTAGATATCGTAGGAAATGCCCAGGCGTTCGAAAGCCTCTTTGTTGGCAGTGTGATAAGCGTCGATGACGTCCTTCGGGCTGATGCCCTCCTTCAGGGCCGTCAGCGTAATGGGTACGCCATACTCATCCGACCCGCCGATGTAGAGCACGTTGTCGCCGCGCAGGCGCTTGTAGCGCACATAGAGATCGGCAGGGAGATACGCCCCGGCAATGTGGCCGAGGTGAATGTGTCCATTGGCATAGGGCAGCGCACTCGTTACGAGCGTGCGCGTAAAGCGTCGGTCTGTCATGATGCGGCAGTCTTCCGTGCGTTAGAATCCATGAGTGCCCCAAGAGGATGCGCACCGCCGGCAGGGCGCGGCACGCCCAACCGATAGGATAGGAGCCCCGCGCAAGGCCGCGCAAGGAATGTATGGGAGTGACGCCGAATGTTATACGCCATATACATCGTTGGGGTGCTCATTGCGCTCGGCGTTTGGACGGCGATTGCCTTGATTGACGACAACAGCGATTCCGGCAGCACGTAGATGGCGCGCGCACATGGTGATGCCGCGGTAACGTCCCGCGCCGCAACGCGTAACATGCTATAGTTTCGGGCCGCGCGAAAGCCTGGGCTGACGCTCGCCCGCCAAGGAGGCCACAATCCCGTGCTACGAATTGCATTGATGACGGTGCTGCCCGCCCTGATTGCGTCCTGGTCTTGCGCCGCGTTTGGTCAGGAAGGGCGCACGGCGCCCGGCGCCTTCCTCGCGCCTGCTGCTGGGCAAGCACAGGCCAAAGCCGCGCTTCCTCAGCCGCTCGTCCAGGAGATGCTCCGGGCCCGCCCCGGCCTGTTCGTATACGATGATTTCGCCGGCGCGAATGCCTCCCTGAAGCTTCTCGCAGAAGCCGAGGCCGCCAAAGGGGCGCCTCTCAAGACAGGCGAAAGCTTCCTCACGGCATTGCCGCACGATGCACTGTTTTCCTCGCAGGTAATGCATGCAGGCATGCAGGTTCACGTGGGGGCTGTGTCGTCTATCGGGGCGCAAGCCCTGCGGCTCAAGCTGCACATCGCCGGTCTGCAGTCTGGCGAAGCGGTCTACGTGGTCGACCCGGCGGCGCAACGGGCCTTCGGTCCTTACACGAATGCGAGCGGCCCCGGCGACGGCACGGTGTGGTCCTCCGTTGTCCTCGGCGACACCGCCTACGTCGCGGCGGCGGCTTCAGGCGAGCATGCGCCAAAGGCCGATGTGCTCGAGATCGCCCACCTCTTCTTTCCGCTCGAGGAGGCATTCGGCCTCGTCCAGAAACAAGCCGGCTCGTGCAACAATCACGTTGCTTGCGAAAGCAGCCCCGCCATTCAACAACGCACCCGCGCCATCGGACGGTATGTCTATCAGTCCGGCACGTCGACCTTCATCTGCAGTGGCGCGCTCATCAACAATCCCGATACCGAGACGTTCGAGCCGCTCTTCCTCACGGCCAATCATTGCGTGGGCCGGCAAAGCGAAGCGTCTTCAATGGACGTCTGGTGGGATTACCGGGCCGCCAATTGCAACGGCAGCGGCGTGCCCAGTCTCGGCAGTCTGCCGCGGAGCAGCGGCGCCCAGTTGCTCGCCACAAGCGCCACCTACGATGGCACGCTCGTGGAATTGGGTTTCGTGCCGGCGGGAGAAGACGGGCGCTTCTATCTCGGGTGGACGACCAGCGCTCCGCGCGTAGGGCAGGACATCATCGGAATCCATCATCCACAGGGAACCCCCATGCGGATCAGCTACGGCGACGTAGAGGCCGTATCCGTTGATGTCAACGTCGGATTCGATCGCTACCAGGATCAGATTGGGGTGAGCTGGCGCGATGGCATTACGGAATTCGGCTCGTCAGGCTCGCCCATTCTCGAGAGCAGTTCGCTGAGCGTGCTGGGCATGCTGAGCAATGGCGCGGTCCATGTCTGTCCGGAAAATCCCAATCGAAACACGGACAACTATGGCGCCTTCCGGCGTTTCTTTCCGCAAATTGAATCCTTTCTGACCTCGGAAGCGTCCACGCCCGCGCCGCCGCCCTCGACGGTGTCGTGTCCCGCTGAGGCCACCTTCAAAGATTTCCCGGTTTTACTGGAACGCTTGCGCACGTTTCGCGACGCCGGCTTGGCGAAGTTGCCTTACGGCCAGGCGCTGACGGATGCATATTACGCCGCGGCCCCCGCTGCCGCCGCCATGGTCGAGCGCTCCCCGCATGCACAAGGATTGCTAGCGCTCGTGAGCGTTCCATTCATTCAGGCAGGCGCATTGCTCTAGCCCGCCGCCAAAGCATTCTTGAACCGCCGCTTCTTCCTCCCCATACTACCTTCAGTCGCAAAACGCTAGGGGAGGGGAAAGTCAATGGGCAGTGATTTGGCAGGGCCAATGACGGGCAACGCGCTCGCGCCGCCAGATAAAGAAGCGCGCCTGTGGGCCGCGGTCTGCCATGCGGCCGCGTTCACCTTCTTCGTCACAGGTATTGGCTACATCCTCGCTCCCGCGCTCGTATGGTTCGTCATGCGCGAGCAACACCCCTTCATTGACAGCGCGGGCCGCGAGGCCATCAACTTTCAATTGAGCACAAGCATTTATGCCTTAGTGCTGGCCGTCGTCTCGATGATTCTGTTCGTACTCATCATCGGGTTCATTGTTGTGCCGCTGCTGGTGATGGTCTTTTCTATCGGTTGGATAGTGCTCGTCGCAATTGCAGCGCTGAAGGCCTACGGCGGGCAGCCATACCGCTATCCATTTACCATTCGCTTCATCTAGCAACAACGTACCCTTGAGGCAGATTTTTGGGGGAGGCATGGCATCATGAGCACGCAGTGGTATTTCGTTTCGAACAATGAACGCTATGGCCCGCTGCCTGCGGCGGCCTTGGCGCAGTATCTTCAAGATGGGCGCATCACCGCGGAGACGCTCGTTTGGCGGCAGGGCATGAACGATTGGGAACCGCTCGCCCGGCGCCACGAAGAAATCGCTGGTTCGGTTCCGCCGCCGGCTGCCGAAGACGCCGCTGGAGCGAGCGCCGCAGGCGGCAGCACCAGCCTCGCTGACCTAACCGCAGACCTCGGCGGACGCGACATGCGGCTCGATGTAATGTCTGAGCAGGGCAGCAGCAACTTCGATATCGGGGAGTCCATTTCAAAGAAGTATCCCCCCGTCGGCGGCATGGGCGGCGGCGCTGGCGGAGCCGTGGCGATTACGGACTACGCAGGATTCTTTCAGCGCTTCATCGCCGTCATTATCGACGGAATCATCACCGGCGTCCTTGGTGTGCTCATCGGCTTAATTCTCGGAATCGCGCTTGCTGCGGCAGGTCAGGCCGAGGCGGTAGCATCGGGTCAATACGACGCAATCTTCAATGCTATTGGTGCGTTAGTAGGCCTCAATTACTATGCCTACTTCGAGAGCAGCGCCATGCAAGCAACCCCTGGAAAGAAACTGCTGGGCTTGGCCGTGACCGGCGTGGACGGCAATCGAATTGGCTTCTTCCGGGCCTTCGGCAGAAACCTCGGCAAATATCTTTCGCTCCTTATACTTATGATAGGCTTTTTGATGCAGCCCTTCACGCCGCGCAAGCAGGCGCTCCATGACATGATGGCTGGTTGCCTGGTGTTGCGTGTGTCGTAAAGGCACGTGCTTGCTGCCATGAAAGACGCAATGAGCGGGTGGCACTGCCCTGCGGGCGGCGGCGTGGCGGGCAGATCTGCAAATCGTCCGTCATGCCGCGGACGTTCCGCACGTTTGCAATGACCGCCAATAGATTGCCGACAACCCGCCACACCACCTACCAAGGAACCGACACGCATGGAACCAAACCAAACAGTCCTGGTGACAGGCGCTTCCACCGGCATCGGCGAGGCCGTTGCGTACGCGCTGGATGACCTGGGATTCACGGTCTACGCCGGCGTGCGCAAGCCTGAAGATGGCGAACGGGTCAAGCAAGGAGCTTCCGAGCGGCTCGTGCCTGTGCAGCTCGATGTCGCCAAGACTGAGGACATTGAAGCCGTTCGCGCCCAATTGACCTCCGCAACAGCGGGCCACGGTTTGGCGGGTCTCGTCAACAACGCGGGCATTGCCACGCCCGCGCCGCTCGAGTTCTTGGAGATGGAGTCCCTGCGCCAGCAATTCGAGGTGAATGTGTTTGGCTTGTTCGCCGTCACCAAGGCGCTCATTCCGCTGCTGCGCCAGGGCAAGGGCCGCATCGTCAATATCGGCAGCATCGCGGGACGCAGCACCACCCCCATCAATGGCGCTTACTCCGCCTCGAAACATGCCGTCGAAGCCTTTACCGATGCATGGCGGATGGAACTGGGCAAGTGGGGTATCGAGGTGACCTGCGTGCAGCCCGGAGCCGTCAAAACGCCGATCTGGCAAAAGTCCAAAGACCGGGCGCTCAGCGAGCTGGAACAACAGGGCCCCGAGGCGAAAGACCGCTATGGCGACATCATCCAAGGATTGGTCGACTACGTCGGCGCTGCCGAAAGGAAAGCCGTGTCGGCGCGTCGAGTGGCCGAGGCGGTGGTGCATGCCATGACCGCTCCGAAACCCAAGATTCGCTACTTGATTGGCAACGATGCGAAGCTGCGCGCATGGCTCGATGTGCTGCCGGCGCGGTGGGTGGACGCGCGGATTCTGAGTCAGTTGCGCAAGCAATAGCCCGCTAGCCGCGCGCAAACGCGCCTAGGTGTACTTGGCCTGTTCGACGCCAGCCTCTTGCTCCGGGGCAATGAACTCGGGCACTTCATGAATGACCGTTTCTTCCTGCAGCCCCTTCAGCAAGCTGTACGCCATCATCAACACGACCACGCAGAAAGGCAGGCCTGTTGCGATAGCGGCCGTCTGAAGGGCAGCAAGGCCTCCCCCGACGAGCAGCACCGCCGCCACGGCCCCTTCCAGTAACGCCCAGAAAATGCGTTGCAACACGGGCGGGTCGAGATGGCCGCCAGCCGTGATGATGTCAATCACCAGCGAGCCGCTATCAGAGGAAGTCACGAAGAAGCTGATGATCACCACAATAGCCGCGATGCTTGCGATGGCCCCTAAGGGGTACTGATCGAATAGCGTGAAAAGCGCCACCGCCACATTGTCATCGACAGGGCCTGACATCGAGCCCGGATTCGCCAGTTCGAGGTTGAGGGCCGCCCCGCCGAAGATGCCGATCCAGGCAAAGGTCAACAGGGTAGGCACAAGCAGCACGCCCAGCACGAATTCGCGCAGCGTCCGGCCCCGGGAGATGCGCGCGATAAACATGCCGACAAACGGCGACCAGGCAATCCACCAGCCCCAGTAGAATACGGTCCAACCGGCTTGCCACTCGGTGCCCTGAAAGGTTGCCGTCCACAGCGAGGTCGCGGGCAAGTTCTGGACATAGTATCCAACGCTCTGGACCCAGCTGCGGAAGATGAACAAGGTGGGTCCCGCGAGCAGCAAGAAGAGACAGAGCCCCACGCCGATAATCATGTTCATCTCGCTGAGCCGCCGGATGCCGACGTTGAGCCCCGAGATCACCGACAGCGTCGCGATGCCGGTGATGCCTGCAATGAGAGCGATTTGGACGTATCCATTCTCCGGCAGCCCGAACACCTTGCCGAGCCCCGCATTGACCTGCATGGCCCCAAGGCCGAGCGACGTCGCCACGCCGAAGAGCGTGCTGACTACCGCGGTAACGTCGATAAGATTGCCGACCCAGCCTTCGACGCGGTCGCCGAAGATGGGGTGAAAGGCCGCGCGAATCGTTAGCGGCCGGTTGCGCCGGAAGGAGAAATAGGCCAGGGCCAGGCCGACCAAGGCATAGATGGCCCACGGGTGCAGCCCCCAATGAAAAAAGGTCAGATTCATCGCCTGAATGGCCGCGCCGGTCGTGCCGCCATCGCCCACAGGAGGATTGCTGAAATGCAGGATGGGCTCGGCTGCGCTGTAATAGAGCAGGCCGATCCCCATGCCCGCGCTGAACAGCATGGAAAACCACGTCAGCCACGAGAACTCCGGCTTCTCATCATTTGCCCCCAACTTCACGTGGCCGTACTTGGTCAGCGCCAGCCACACGATGTAAATCAAAAACAGCGTGACGCTTACGATGTAGAACCACCCGAAATAGAAGACGATCCAATCTTGCACGGCGCCCGTGATCTGACCCACGCGCTCGGTAAAGATGATGCCGAGCAGCGCGAAGCTGCCAATGAGCACCGCCGAAACAGGAAAGACGACCGGGTGCACATGCCACCGGCCGTCCGCTTCGCTTGTTGCAAGGGGAGACGATTCTTTCGATGTATCTGACACCAGGATATTCCGAAGGTTATGCAGGCTTGCGGAAGTGCAAGATGCCCCAAGCCAGGTAGCCCTGGGCGCCCGCCTCGACCCAGTGGTTCAGGCCCGTGAGCATCCGGTCGATGTAGGCGTCGCTCACTTCGCCTTGAAGCTCGCCGCGCCGCGCGCGCAACTCTTCGCCCACCCGAGTGTAGTGCCGCGTCAATTGGGGCGTGAGATCTTCGATGTCCACCTCTTCGAATCCAATCTCGGCCGCGGCTTGCTTATAGAAGGCAAACGAAGCCAGGGAATCGAGGTGGATGCGGTCATAAACGGGCTGCAACACGCCTTCCGGCACATCGTCCGCCTGCATGGGATCCGTGAAGATGAGGCCGCCGCCCGGCTTCAGAATGCGGAATGCTTCCTTCAGCACGCCTTTCCGCTCCGGCGAATGCAGGAAGGCATCCTCCGACCAGCATACATCCACACTGGCGTCGTCTTGCGGCACACGCTCAAACGGACCATCGAGCACCTTGATCTTGTCTTCCAAGCCCTGGGCCTCATTCATCTCGCGGTTGCGTTCATTTTCACGTTCGCTGAGATTCAGGCAGATGACATGGCAGCCGTAATTGCGGGCCAGCTGCCGTGCGGCTCCGCCGTAGCCTGCGCCCAAGTCGAACACCGTCATGTCCGCCGAGAGGCTGACCTTCTGAGCCATTCGCTCGACCGTGCGGCGGCTGGCATCGCGGATGCTCGTGCCCTCGTCATACAAGCCGACATGAATGTCCTCGCCGCCCCAGATGCGGAAGTAAAAGTTGTCCGCATCTTCGCTGTTGTAATACTCGCGGGCGATCTCGATGGTTTCGTGATTCGGTTCACTCATGGGTTAGTCCGCCGTCTCGCGATACTTCTTCTCAGCCACGTGCACGAAGAAGTCCGGCTCGCTTTCCTTGTTGATTTCCTTGAAGTCGGCGTACGTCTCGACATTCTGGAAACCCACTTCCTGCAACAGCCGCCGGGTGTAATCGCGCCGGAGCGGATACATGTTCAAGTGATACTTCGACCCATCCGGGAAGCGGTATTCAAAGCGCGCCAATCCGTCGTCGACGTGTTCCGGCTCTGCCACCACGTCGCCGCCGCAGTAGTAGTACGAGTGCTTGCTCGAGAAGCCCTCATCCAAAATGCGGTCGTAGTTGCGCTGGTCGAGGATAAGT
>CAZLBS010000012.1:10172-17715 GCA_964557505.1 uncultured Nitrospiraceae bacterium
GCGTGAAGCTGTTGCCGAGACAGATGACGGCGTCGTACGTGCCGTAGACATCTTTGTTGAGCCAGCGCCAATCCGCGTGGACGGTACGGAGAATCTGCCCGTGATCGCGTGCATTCTGGAAGGCCTTATGCAACATCTCGATGCTGCCATCGGCGCTGCAAACGTCGAAGCCCGCCTTCAGAAGCTGCACGCTGTGGTAGCCTGTGCCGGTCGCTACGTCGAGCACCCGCTTCACGCCGCGGTCGCGTAGCTGTTGGATAAAGAAATCCCCCTCGCCTTCCGCGCGCTTGTCCCAGTCGATCAACTGGTCCCACTTCTCGACGAAGCTCTGCACGTATTCCATGGTGTAATGGTCGGTATTGCGAACCTTGAGAGGATCGGTCCCGTAGTTCTGTTTGGTCTTGGTCGTCATAGGCTTTCGTTCTCGCGTTCGCCTGCCATCCTGCCGGGCGCAGTGCCGCGCACGGCAAAAAAGACCCCGTAAGCTTTACCTTTGGATGTCGCAGGACGGGACAAAAATGACGAGGCCCAAAGGGCACCGTAACAAACGAGAGCAGCAGATGCAAGGCAACATGCCGAAAAATCTTATCCGGAGTTTGCGGAGCCTCTTCTTCGCTGAAGCATCTGCTGGATGCGCTGATGCTGCTGATCCGTGAGCGGCATGAAGGCAAAAACGGCCGCGCCAGCCATAAACGAAATGCCTACGCCCGGCCCGAAAAGCAAGGCGATCCGCCAAGCGACATCGCCGCTGATTGTTGCTCCGCCGGGGTCTAGGCCAATCAGCTGCAGCATCTGGCCGGAAAGGGCTAAACCTATGGCGCGAGACAGTTTAGTGGCCATCGTCCAGCATCCGAAATAGAGTCCTTCCCGGTGCTGCCCGGTCTTCAATTCGTCATAGTCGACGATGTCGGCAACCAAGGATTGGAGCAGGATGATCGACCCGGAGAGAAAGCCGCCGAGCCCGGCTGCAAAAACCATGGGAGGCCATAGGATTTCCGGCGGAAAAAGCGGATAGGCAATGACACTAAATAATCCTAGGCCGAAGGCCCCACAGAAGGCCGGCCATTTTTTTCCAAATTTTTTGGCAATAGCGAGCCACGCGGGGATGGACAGCGTGACCACGAGGATGAAGAGACCGAGGACCGCCACCGCCATTTGTCCTTCGCTCAGCCTGAGGTAGCCGGTGTAGTAGTAGATGGCGAGCGAGGCGTTGAGCGTGCGGCCGGCTTGCGCGAGGACAAAGCCCAGGAGCAGCGGCAGAAAGACTTTGTTGCGCAGCGCCGAGAAGAGTTGGGCTGGCACGCCACGCAGTTGCCGGAGTATGCCGCCCGGCGGCAGGGACGCAGCCGGAGCGTCGCGCCCGCGGGTCGCCCACACGGTAATGCCGCCCGTCACGACGATGACCACGGCAATTCCCATCGCCGCGAGCGCCCGTACATGCGCCATCCCCTCGCCGCTTGAATCTTCCAAACTTGTCAATGCGCCCGGCAGGATCGTTCCCAGCAGAAAGCCCGCGTTGCTGAAGAGGAGCCGCCAGCCAAAAAGCTCGGTTCGTTCGTGCCGGTCATCGGCCAGCTCGCCCGCAAACGCGGCATGCGGCACATTGACGACCGTAAACGCTGTATTGACAGCGACATAGAGTAGGAGCAGGTAGAGAAATTTCCCGAATTGAGAAGCCATGGCGGGCGGCCAGAACAGCAGCACAAGCAACAGCGCGCAGGCAATGGAACCCACCATGATGTAGGGGCGGCGCTTTCCCCAGGCGCTCCGGGTGTGGTCGGAAAGCACCCCCATGGCTGGATCGGTAATGGCATCCCACGCCACGGCGATGCCTAAAGCGAGTCCGGCGAGGTCGGGCCGAAGGCCTACTTGCTGGGTGTAGAAGGCAAGCAGGTAGAGCTGGAAGGTCACTTCCATCGCGGCCTGCCCCCATTCGGCCGCGCCGTAGCCCGCCTTTACCCGGCGAGGCAGGGCGGAAGCTTCGCTGCCTAGCATGAGGCCGCAACGCCTACGTAGCGTTCACGGCGCATGAGCGGTATGATGACAGGCAGGGAAGGCACGTCAACGCCGTTGGCATGGCGCGCAAGGCTTGCAGGCGTGCCAACCGGCCGGGGGATAAATTCACTGGGCACGTGGTGGCTGGCTCCTGTTTTCTTGGTCGCTGCAATCGCCTACTCGATGGTGGGCATGGGCGGCGGGTCGGCGTATCTTGCCATTTTTCTCCTAGCCAACCTCGCCGAGGAAACCGTGCCCCCGGAATTCATCCCCAAAATTGTCTTGGTGTGCAATCTTATTGTGGCGTGCATTTCGGCCATACAGTTTCGGCGAGCCGGTTATTTCTCGGCCCGCCTGGTGCTGCCGCTGCTGGCGACTGCCTTGCCCGCCGCCTTTATCGTGACCTTCTTCGCGGTACCCGTTGAGCTGTTTACGATCGCCGCTGCCATTTTGCTGCTGCTATCTGGTTGCCGGATGCTCATCGACATCGATACCGAGGGCCTCCCCATCGAGCATGTGCCCGCGGGGCGGCTTTGGTTGGTCGGGCTGCAGCTTGGCCTCGTGCTCGGCTTGCTCGTCGGCACGATGGGCGTGGGCGCCGGGGTGCTGCTTGTGCCGATGTTGGCCCTGCTGCGTTGGGGCACGGCCAAGCAGTCGGCTGCCACCGTTGCCGTGTTCATCCTCGCCACCTCGCTCGCCGCCCTGTGGGGACAACTCTGGAATAGCCCCGATTTCTACGAGCTGGGCGCCTACCTCTGGGTCTATCCCGTCGTGTTTGCCGGCGCGCTCATTGGCAGTACGCTCGGAGCACGGCGCATGGCCGCGGCGCCCTTGCGCCTCCTCTCCGCCATTCTCGTCCTCTCCGTTAGCGGCATGCTCTTCTACCGCCTGTTTTACGCGGCCATTGCCTCTTCCCTCTAGCTTCTCTTGTCCCCTGGGCGCCTTGTCATCCGGGGCACGCGGATGCAGCGTTTTCCCTGGCGCGGCGGCGGCCGGGGGCGCCCTGGCATCCGCCGCGCCCGTCTGCTAACAGCTTGCGCCGCGGTGGCGGCCCTTGGTATTTTTTGGAGCTTTCTGGGCATGGCGCGGCGCTGATTGGGCGCAGCACGTGCGGGCCGGTTGGTGCGGAGAGCCAAGCACATGCGTGACCGCACCAGCCGCGGACTGGGTGATAACCGAGGTAATGGGCTTAGTGTAAGGAGAGGGAGGCATGATTCAGGCCGATCGCTTGACCATGCATTACGGTCCCGTTGTCGCCCTGAATGACGTGTCATTCAATGTGGCGCAGGGGGAAATCGTAGGCCTGCTCGGGCCAAATGGCGCAGGCAAATCGACGACCATGAAGATTCTGACGACGTATCTGCATCCGACAAGCGGACACGCCAAAGTCGGCGGACTGGATGTCGTCGAGAATCCGCTGGGAGTACGCAAGATCATTGGCTATTTGCCAGAGGTATTGCCGCTCTACATGGACATGGAAGTGCGGACCTATCTGGACTTTGTCGCGCGCGCGCGGGGGCTGGACGGCTCGAAGCTTCAGCACCGGGTGAACGCCGTGCTCGATGCGTCAGGCTTGCGGCCGATGTACCGGAAGCTCATCCGGGAGCTTTCGAAGGGCTATAAGCAGCGCACGGGCTTGGCGCAAGCGCTCATCCATGATCCGGACATCATCATTCTGGACGAGCCGACCAGCGGTTTAGACCCGCATCAGATTCTTGAGGTGCGCCAGTTGATAAGCGATCTGGCCAAAGGCAAGACGGTCATTCTGTCCACGCACATTCTGCAAGAAATCGAAGCGACGGCAGACCGCATCGTCATTGTGAACCGCGGCGAGCTTGTCGGCAACGGCACCTTGGATGAGTTGCGGGCTCAAGCGCAGGAGGGGGCCCGTGCCCGCATCAGCGTCGAGGGCGAGCAAGAGGAAGTCGAGCGCCTCTTGAGCGGCATCAAGGGCGTTACCCATGCGAACTTCGACGGCAAAGAAAACGGCTGCGTCGCCTTCACGCTGCACGCCAAAAAGGGGACGGAACTCTGGCGTGAAGTCAATACATTGGCGCGGGACAAGCAGTGGAGCATCCGCGAATTGCGTGAAGCACCGCTCAGTCTCGAGGAGACCTTTCTCGCTTTGACCGAGAAGAAGGAGGCAAGCGCGGCATGAAGAATGTGTGGGTCATTCTGAAACGCGATCTCGGCGCCTATTTCACGTCGCCGATAGGCTACATATTCATCATTGTGTTTTTGGCGATGAGCGTGGGCTTGTACATTACGACGTTCTTCGCCTTTCCTGTGGCCGACATGCGGCCCTACTTCGGCAACTTCCCTTGGATGTTGGCCGTCTTCGTGCCAGCGGTGACCATGCGCGTCTGGGCAGAAGACCGCAAGGAAAACACCTGGGAAATGCTTCTCACCTTTCCCATGAAGAGTTGGGAATTGGTGATGGGCAAGTTCCTGGCGACGCTTGCGTTTTACGCCATCACGCTGCTCGGCACCATTACAGTGCCCATCATGCTGGCGGCGCTGGGCAA
The DNA here is from genome assembly GCA_964557505.1 of uncultured Nitrospiraceae bacterium. GTDB lineage: Bacteria > Hydrogenedentota > Hydrogenedentia > Hydrogenedentales > CAZLBS01 > CAZLBS01. The sequence continues at coordinate 14,693 of CAZLBS010000012.1, forward strand.
TCCAGACAATGGGGCCATCTTCAGCGGCTACCTTGGCAGCTTGCTTCTTGGGGCCTTTTACTTGAGCATCGGCCTGTTTATCAGCGGATTCTGCAAAGACCAGATCGTGGCCTTCGTCCTGTCGATGATGGCCTGCATCTCCTTGTTCATTATTGGACTGCCTACCATCGCGGGTATTGTGGACAACTTCTTTGCAGACACGTTGCTGGCAAGCGTGGGCTCGGCGCTGAGCCAATTGCTGGGAGTAACCAGCCACTTCGACGCATTCACGCGCGGCGTCGTCGAGGCGGCGGACATCCTCTACTTCTTGGTGTGGACGGTGATCTTTCTGGCGCTCAATGTGATGTACATCGACGCACGCAACCGTCCAGGCGCGAAGACGCAGTTTGCCGCCGCCGTGGCGATGTGCGCGGTGATCGGACTGCTGTTCAATTACCTCGTCAGCGGCGTCAGCCTCGCGCGTTTCGACTTGACCGAAGACCAATCGTACACCGTGAGCGATGCTTCCGGGCGCATCTTGCGTGACCTCGAGGACCAGGTGCAGCTCAATGTGTACATCACGCCGCGCGGCGAGATGCCGGCCGAGCTGAAGTCGCTCGAGCAAGACATCGTCGACAAGCTCGAGGAATTACGCATCGCCTCCGGCGGGAAGCTGAATGTGAATACCATCTACCTGCGCGCTGCAAATGTCTTGGCGCAGCAGCAGAATCCCATGGCCGCGGCAACCGAAGAAGATGAAGAGGAGACCGAGGAAGAAGCGGTCGAATCGCGCATGCTGGACAAGGGCATTCAGCCCTTTCAGGTGCAGACCTTTGAAGACGACGCGGTAGCCAGCAAACTGATTTACGCGCACATCGGCATTGGCTACCGCGACAAGACCGAAGAGATCATCCCGCGCATCGTGCCGCAGGTGCTGCCTGAGCTGGAGTACCGCGTGGTCAGCACAGTGGACAAGCTGACGCGGGAAGAGCAACCTGTCATTGCGCTGGTTGCGCCAGAAGAGACCTTCAACATTGATCCGCAAACGCGGCAGATGCTCATGCAAATGGGCCAGCCCATTCCGGAAACGCAGGACCCTTACCGCGTTTTGGAACAGTTGCTGACGCAAGAGAAGTACGGCGTACGGCGCGTGGCCTTCGATGAAGACGAGCCGCTTCCTGAAGAGTACGACACATTGATGATCGTGAATCCGCGCGGCTTCAACGAGCGCCACCGCTGGGAATTGGCACGCGCGCTGGCCAGCGGCAAGAGCGTCGTCCTAGCCGTGCAAAACGCGACCTATGACTACCGCCCAACGCGCGACGGGCTGTCCGTCAATGCGCAGGAGGAGAACCCGGGCGTCAACGAATTGCTCGAAGAGTACGGCATCACCGTGAAAGAAGACGTCCTGATGGACGTGAACACGGTGCCGCTGAATATCTCGAGCGGCAATCAGCTTGCGGACATGCTGGGCATGGGGCAGCCGGTGAATCTGGCAACGCATATCATGCTCACGAACACCCAGATGGCCGAGGACGTATCGATCACCAACCGGCTGAGCAATGTGTTTTATCTCTGGGGCAGCGCCCTGGAGTTGGACCAAGAGCAGCTCGATACGCATGGCCTCGAGGCGCAGGTGCTCATGACGACGACGGACAACGCGGCCGTGCGTCCGGCGGAGCAAATCGCCATGAGCCTTGAAGATGGCAGCGAGCAGTATCCGGTGATGGCGATGGTCAAGGGGCAATTCCCCGATGTCTTCGCAGACCAGGAGCGTCCGGATTGGCCGGAGCCGCCGGCGCCTCCCGGGCAGCCGCCCATGCCGGAAGAAGAGGACGATGCCGGGGACCCGCCCGCTCCGGATCTGGAGCCCGCGCCAGGCGAACTCATTGTCATCGGCGGGGCGATGATGTTCCGCGATGACTTCCTGACCATGCGGCAGGCCTCGCACATGGATCTCGCGTTGAACTCGGTGGATGCCTTGAGCCTGACGGATGAAATCATCCAAGTGCGCGGGCAACGGCCTATCAACCGCATTATCGACCAGCCGCCCGAAGGTACACGGGCCTTCTGGCGCGGAGTGAACTATTTCGGCGCGACAGGCCTTGTCGCCGCGGCAGGCATCGTATCGTCAATCACGCGCCGCCGCTCCCGCGAGGCGTACACCATCGAGTATCAGCGAAAAGCAAAACAGGGCTAGGCCTTTCGCAACGCACACGCATGGCTTGACTGACAACCGGTAGGCAATTCCCGCGCGCGGGGGCAGGGACAGGGGTCTTTGCCCGCCGGCGCGCGGAGCAATCATAAGGACGCGGGTCATCATGAACCAGAAAACACTGGCGATTCTAGGGGTGATCGTCGTGGTGCTGGCTGCCATCGCGCTCTTGCGCAATCAGACATCGCAGCCGGGCAGCATTGTGGAGCAGGCCCAATTGGCGAGCCTGTTTCCAGAAGACCTGAGCGCCGCGGACATTGGACGCATCGAGCTGTATCAGGGCAGGCTGCCAGACGACAAAGTCGTGCTCGCCAGGCGTGAAGACAATGCAGCCAATTGGGTTGTGTCGTCGCACTTCAACGCGCCGGTCAGCGAAGACAAAATTGAAACGCTCCTAGACGAACTTGAAGACCTTAAGGGCGAATTTCGCACGACGGCCGACGACGAAGCCGATTACGCCGCCTTCGAATTGGGCGAGGAGGAAGCCTTTCATGTCGTGGCCTATCCGCGGGAAGGCGAAGCCCCGCTGTTTCACGTGCTGCAAGGCAAGGCAGCGGATTTCCGCACCGTCTTCGTGCGCGCACAAGGTGAAGACGACATCTTCACCGAAGACACCAATCTGCGGCGGGAGGCGGGCATCTTCGATCAGGGCGGCGCTGGCGGCGCAGAGGAAGATGCGGAGCCGGAAGCCCCATCTGCCGACACGTGGATGGACAAAGTCATCCTTGAGATCGAGCGGGATGAGATCACCGGCCTCACCATGACCACGCCGATTCGGCGGCTGGCGTTGGTCAAGCAGGAGATAGCGGCAGACCCGCCTGAAGTCCCC
>CAZLBS010000013.1:0-17142 GCA_964557505.1 uncultured Nitrospiraceae bacterium
GGATTACAGGTCAAGTCAATCATGAGGAGATTTGCAGCGATGAACGTGAAACGGCTGACGGCAGTAGTGGCGGCGATTGCGGTGACGGCGCTTGCGGGCGCTCCCTTGGCGCATGCCGAAGACGCGGCCACGACACTCAAGTCGATGGTCGACGAGATGAGCATCGAACAGCAGGCGGCGTTGCTCCTTCTGTTGTCCGAGCTTTCCGGCGCGGAAGCAGGCGGGGCCGAGGCAGCTGGCGAAGAGAAGGCGGCGGCCAAGGAAGCAATGGATCCGAAAGACGCCGTCATGGGCCTCATCGACAAGTACACCGAAGCGACCATGAATCAGGACATGGAAGCCATGGCTGCACTTGTCGCGGACGACTTCGAAAACTATCAGTTTGGCGATAAAGAAGGCTTGATGGTCTTCATGGAAGATGCCAAGAGCCAGGGCTTTCTGGAAGATCTTGAAATCGACATGCAAGACGCCGAGATCGAATGGGAAGACGACAAGACCACGGCCATCGTCTATCCCGTCGACGTGTATGGCAACTTCGGCACGGTGACCTTCGAGTACATCATCGGCAAGCAAGATGATGGCTCGTGGAAGATCATCGGCATGGAAGGCTACGGCATCTAAGCGGCCAGCGCCTTTTCCGCGCGCGGAAGCTCAATCATTCAGGCCCGAAGCATCGAGAATGCTTCGGGCCTGTTCGTTTTGCAAAAGCCGTACGCTGCTGGCGGCGCCGCGAGATGCGAAGTAGCGGGGGACCGTTCGGGCCAATCCTGCGTGGCATGGCGCGCGTTAATCGCTGTACGCGAGCAGCGCGGTCACCACTTCCTGAGTCTTGCCATCATGCAGCACGTCGCGGACGACATGAAGGAGTTCGTCCACCGTGTTGACCTCGTCGTACTTGTCTTCCTTTTCCGTCAGGCTGACGCGGCAAGGATACGGAGAGTCGATGCTATGCCGCAGCCGGACCAGGAAATAGGCAAAGTCACCCAAGCCGACGGCTGTCAATTGCAGCACGTGAATGAATTCGCGCCCCCGCATGCGGCTCTGCACTTCTCCGCGTACGCGCTCGCCGGACTTTTCTGTGATGACCATAGCTTGCCGCCGCAGGACGCTCAGCGGCGTGACTCGCGCGCCGATGGCGCTAAGCTCTGGCCATAGATTCGGGATGCGCCCATCCCCCCCGTGGAACTCGGCTGACTGCTGTTGCGCATTCAACGAGATTGCCATGCGTCGATGGCCTCCTGGAAATACCCATCTTCCCTTCCCACAACCTCTTTATCATACCAGGTATAGCGGATGTGTCAAGTGAGCGGGTGGATGTATACAGACAAAAATCCCGCGAAACCGGAAGGATTCGCGGGATTGTCGTGCTTTACGTGAATGGGGACGAGCTAGAACATGGAGGTATCGCCCACGTTCGAGGGCGTGCTCTCAGGACCAGTGGGGATTTCCCGCGCTTTGATGTCGGGTCCCGTGACCATGTCCTTGTAGCCTTTACCAGGTCCGACCATCGGAAAGACCATGGCGTCTGGGTCGATCATGACTTCCAGGAAGGCGGGTCCATCAAAGGCGACGAAGGCCTTGAGCGTATCAATCATCTCGGCGCGGTCGCGCAGACGAACGGCATAGTCGAAGCCATCGGCCTGAGCCGCCAGGATGAAGTCCTTCTTGTGCAGCGATTTGTCCGTGCCGCTGAAGCGGTTTTCATACATCAGCTTCTGCCACTGGCGCACCATCCCATCGCCGAGGTTGTTGAGCAGCAGCACCTTCACCGGAATGTTGTAGGTGGTGAGGGTTTCCAATTCGCCGAGGTTCATGCGGATGCTGCCGTCCCCATCCACACAGATGACGATCTTCCCGGGGTTCGCCAGTTGGGCCCCAATCGCGGCGGGCAAGCCGAAGCCCATAGTGCCCATGCTTCCTGAGGTGAGCCAGGTCTTCGGCTCCTTGAAGTCAAAGTACTGCGCGGCCCACATCTGATGCTGGCCGACGCCCGTCGTTACGATCGCATCGCCCGCGGTCATCTTGTTGAGTTCTTCGAGCAATTCTTGCGGCTGGATGTACTCCGTCCCGCGCGGATGGTTCATGGGGTGGTTCGTGCGCAGGGCGTTCACGTGCGTTTGCCATTCGGCAAAGTCTTTGCGGAAGGGGAGCCGTTCGCCGTAGTCGCTCAGCTCGCGCAGAATTTTGCCTGCCTCGCCCATTTGCGACCAGGTAACGGGTTTGACCTTGCCGATCTCGGCCGCATCGATGTCGATGTGGGCAATGTTCTTGGCGTTGGGGGCGAACTCATGCACCTTGCCCGCGACGCGGTCATCGAAGCGCGCGCCGATGGCAATGAGCATGTCGCAGTCTTCCACCGCGTAATTGGCGTAGGCCATGCCATGCATGCCGAGCATATGCAAACAGAGTTCGTTGGTGGTGTCCACGCCGCCGATGCCCATGAGGGTGGTCACCGCGGGAATCTTGAACGCATTGACGAAGCGGTTCAACTCCGTTGCGGCGTTCCCGGAGACCACGCCGCCTCCGGCATAAACCAATGGCCGCTCGCTTTGCTCGAGCATCTTGAAGAAGGCCTCGGCCTGTCCGCTCGAGACGGAGGCTTGGCTCATTGCCGCGATGCGCTTTTCGAACCCGGGGAAATCGAGGTAGCCGAATCCCTTATACGTCCCCGTCCATTGCTGGACATCTTTCGGCAGGTCGAGCACGACAGGCCCAGGCCGTCCGCTCGCCGCAATGCGGAAGGCCGTGCGCACGGTGTCCTCAAGCTGCTCTTCGTCCTTGACGAGAAAGACATGCTTGGCGCAGGCGCTCATGATGTTGTAGATGGGGGCTTCCTGAAAGGCGTCGGTGCCAATGGCAGCCCGAGGCACCTGCCCGCAGATGAGAATCATCGGAATGCTGTCGGCCATGGAATCGCGCACGGAGGTCACGCAATTGGTCGCCCCTGGCCCGCTGGTGACCAGGGCAACGCCCATCTTGTTGCTCGCGCGCGAATAGCCCGCGGCCATGAAGGTCGCGCCCTGTTCATTCGCCGGAACCACAAGATTGATGGGCCCGGCCGCGGGCTCCTTGGCGTTGTACTGAAAGATGGCGTCGTACGTCGGGAGGATCGCCCCGCCGCTGTACCCAAAGATGGTGTCCACGCCCTGCTCGACCAGTACTTGGATGACCATTTCCGCGCCGGTCATGGTCTCGCCCGCCCGGGCGCTCTTGCCGTTCAGGGCCGTCGTTTCGTAAGCCGTCTGGGTCACCGTAGCCATTACCGCATCATCCTCATTCATGAATCCGGCGCACGTGCCGCGTGTTGCCGTTGCCGCTAAGCAGGGAACGCCCCGCTAGGTCCGTCAATATGCGCATCTACGCACGGGCGCAATGCGCCAGCCATTGCCTATGGCGGCTCTTACCGCGATCAGTATAACAGCCCTTTCGGGGTGTGTCGCATGAAATCGCTCAGAAAGACTGCGCCCGGGGGCGTGTTCCGCACCCCGGGCGAGAAAGAATGGCCGTGGCCGCGCGCAGCTTCAGGCGGCGGCTAGGCCTTGTCTTCTGTGGATGCCTCCGCTGATTCGGAAGCGGCTTCTTCTTGCGGCTCACCTGAATCGGCCGCCGGGGGAGCATCGGAGGCGTCAGCCGCAGCACTCGTGGGCTCCGCTGGCGCTTCAGTCTCAGCACTGGGCGCTTCAGGGGCAGGCGCCTCGGCCACGGCTTCAGGCGCTTCCGCTACTGCGGGCGTCTCGGTTGCCTCAGGCGCTTCCGCTGCTGCGGGCGTCTCGGTTGCCTCAGGCGTCTCCGCTGCTGCCGCGGGGGGCGTCTGCTCGGGCTCTGCTGCCGGCGCCTCGGCCGCCTCGGGGGCCGCTGCCGTAGCGGATGCTTCTTGCGGCGCGTCGTCGCTCAGCATTTCAGCTGCCTTTTGCGCGAGGTCAGCACCGCCGCCGGCACGCAGCGATTCTGGCAGGGCGTCGCCGAGGGCTTCGCCAATGCTGACCTGCCCGCTTCCGCTTGAGCCGTATTGCTTATGCATGCTGCGCTCTTGATCTTCCGCGTGCTGGCGGATGCTCAAGCCGAGCTTTCGATTGGCAGAGTCGATGTTGATGACTTTGGCCGTCACTTTATCGCCAACCGTCAAGGCTTGCTCCGGCTTTTCGATGGGATCGCGCGAGATCTCGCTAATGTGAATGAGGCCTTCGACGCCATTGCCCAAGCGCGCGAACGCGCCGAAGTTGACGATCTTGGCAATTTCGGCCTCGATGCTGCTGCCCACCGGATGATTGCTGACGACCTCATCCCAAGGATCGGAGGCCATCTGCTTCAAGCCAACGCTGATCTTCTCGTTTTCGGGATCGATGCTCAGCACCTTCACCGTGACTTCCTGGCCCTTTTCGAGTAATTCGGAGGGATGGGTCACCTTCTGCGTCCAGGAAAGGTCGCTGACATGCAGCAGGGCATCGATGCCTTCTTCGATCTCCACGAAGGCGCCATAATCGGTCAGATTGCGCACGATGCCCGTGATGGGCGAGCCCACCGGATAGGTCTCGATGAGCGTCTGCCAAGGGTTCGGCATGGTCTGCTTGAGGCCCAGGGCAATCTTTTCGCTCTCAGGATCGACGTTGAGAATCATGACCTGAACTTCGTCGTCGATGGCGAGAACTTCATTCGGGTGGCGCACCCGCCGCGTCCAGCTCATTTCGCTGACGTGAATCATGCCCTCGATGCCGTCTTCCAACTGCACGAAGGCGCCGTAGTCGGTCATGCTCACCACCTTGCCGCGCATAATGCCGCCGATGGGGTAGCGCTCCATGGCCGACTGCCAGGGGTTGTCGCTCTTCTGCTTGAGCCCCAAGCTGATGCGCTCGGACTGCGGATCGAAATTCAGCACCATCACGTCGATGCGGTCGCCAACGCTGACCACTTGCGACGGATGCTTCACGCGGCCCCAACTCATGTCCGTGACGTGGAGCAGGCCGTCGATCCCGCCGACGTCGACGAAGGCGCCGAAATCGGTAATGTTCTTCACTTCGCCCGGAATGACCTTGCCGATCTCGATGGTCTCGAGCAGCTTCGCCTTTTCGCTGGCGCGCTGCTCTTCCAGCAGCTTGCGGCGGCTGACGACCACATTCCGGCGGCGCTTGGTCAGCTTGATGATCTTGACTTCCATGCGCTGGCCGATGAAGCGATCGATGTCGCTGGTCGGCCGCCAGGTGAGTTGGCTGGCCGGCATGAAGGCGTCCACGCCAATGTCGACTTTCACGCCGCCCTTGACGCGGCGCACGACCCGCCCTTCGATCACCCCGTCTTCTTCGTAGACGTGCTGAATCTTTTCCCAATTCTTGATCTTGTCGGCCTTGATTTTCGACAAGATGGGCATGCCGTCTTCGTCTTCCGGCTCTTCGATGAAGAAGTCGTAGGTCGCGCCGATTTGGGGCTCATCCATAAACTCGCCCACCGAGACGGCGCCTTCGCTCTTGTAGCCGATGTCGACCAGGACGAAGTCATCAAGAACTTCGACCACGCTTCCTTGGACGACCTCCCCTTCGCGGAATGGCTGCAAGCTCTTCTCGTATACCGCCTGCATATCGCCTTCGTCGAGTTCGGCCATCAGTTCTTCCATCGTCGGTTCGTGCTCTTCGGCAGCCGCCCCCGATTCGATGGTGTCCACGTTGCTGTCCTCAGCCATCATGTATCTGCTGCTTCCTTTCTCACACAAAAATTTGCCGCGTCGCGGCAGGCCCAGCAGCATAGCAAAGATACGCAGAATCCATCGACCCGCGAGGTGCGATGCAGATGGGCTGCTCAGGGCGCCGCATCGCCGGTGTAGCCGATGGCTTCCAGCCGCATGCGTTCGTGGTCGCTGAGGGAGGCATCGCCGTCAGGGTGAGCAACGGTTCCTGCAAGATGCTCCGCCCAAGGCATCGGCGGGAATTGGGCTTTGCGCATGCGCAAGTGGCCAACGGTAAGCGTTCCAGGCTTCAGCATTCTCAAGACCAGCCGCGTCTCATGCACGCGGTTGTAGATGATCCAGCGGCAGGATTCCTGTTCTGGAGCCGGGGTGCAGCGCTTGTAGCGCCACGTGCGGCCTGGCTCTTCGGTGTCTTCAAAAAACAATTCGAACGCCCCCTCGTCCAGCTCGAAGGCGAATTCGATGAGGTAAGGTTGCCAGAGCGTCTCGAACGTGAGGGGGATGCTCAGCTCGGTGTACCCCGCTTGCAAGGCGAAGGCGCTTCCACCGGTTTTCTCGGCGCGCGTGAGCGGCGCGGGCAGGGCGCCGTCCACCAGGTCCGCCAGCAAGTCCGGTCCGTACGTTCGCTCCGACAAGCCTAATGCCAGGGCCTCGCGGCGGGCGGGCGCAAAGCGCGGGTTGGCTTCTCGCAAGCCCGCGTTGAGCGCGGCGGCTGTGTCCGCGTGACGATCAATCACATTGGTCTGAGCGCCGGGGTCATCCCGCAAATCAAAGAGCGCTTCGAGGTATGGGGCGCGAATGGCCGGATTCATGGTGGCGATTCGCAGGTTGACGGTGTACAAAAAATCGCGCGAGAAAACGGATGCCGCGGGTCCTCGGTGATGCATGGCCTCGGCGACGGCGTAGCCCGGCGGCATGGGCGCTCCGGCGAAGACCTCCGACAAGTCGCGGCCCACGGCATGCGGGGCCGGCGGCGAGTCAAGCCATGATGCGATCGTGGGGTGGAGGTCCAGCCAGCTGACGGGTTCATGATGAACGGTTGGCTTGAAGCCCGCGTGATGCACCAGCAGCGGCACATGCACTTCTTCGGGATACAGTTGCTTGGCATGCGCCCAGAAGCCATGCTCGAAGAACTGCTCGCCATGGTCCGACGTCAGGATAAGGATATCCTTCGCCGGGTCGAAGCGTACGGCGTCAAGGATGACGGGAAGCATGCTGTCCGACCATCGAATGGCCGCATCGTATTGGGTCTCGAGAAAGGCCACATCTTCCGGCTGCACCGCGTGTTCATGCCGGTAGAAGGGTAAATCGGAGAGGGCATCCCCGCCGTCGAATGCGGTCAAGGTCCCTTCGCGCACGACCGAGCGCTCGTAGGGCTCCTCCACAAACAGGCGATCCCAAGGCACGCGCGGGCGATAGGGACGGTGGGGGTCATTCAGATGGATATAGAGAAACTCCCGCCCTCCTGTAGGCTGGTAGAGCGCGTTGATCGAGCGCACGACCTCGTCCGCCATGGCGATGAGCACGCTTGCCGGCAACACCATGTGCCACTGCTTGAACCCCTGTGCGATCCCACTATCGGGCTGCACCATGGCGTTGGATGTCCAGCAGGCGGTATGCACTCCGTTTGCAGCCAGTACTTCCGGCAGCATCTCGACGGCTTGCGGCATGAAGATCTCTTCGGGGGCGGACTGCACCATCGACCACCATCTACCCGCAAAGAAGGCCCCCACCGAATGCGCGGTGGTATGGCTGGGCGAAATGGCCCGGGTGAAGACCACGCTCTCTTTGGCGAGCCCGTCGATGTAAGGGGAGGTGTCGCGTGCATAGCCCATGAAGCCCAGGCGATCGGCGCGGACAGAGTCCAGCACAAGCATGATGACCCGCTCGGGGAGCCGTGGGTTGGGAGCACTCTCCGCCGGGGGCTCAGGAGCAGCCTCTTCTCGTTCGCCGGAGGCCGCACTGGGATGGTCTTGGGAAAACGATATTACCGCAGGCAGCGCTGCAAGCGTCACGATGCCCAGCACGCCAATGCCGCGCAAGCGGCTGACCCATGCGCCGCGCCCCCCTGACGCACCAAATCCCATCTTCCGAATCACTCCGTGCATTGATGCTCCTTCAGATTGGCGCACGATGAGGCGGTATTGCAGGCTTGAAACTACGAATAGTAGGAAGGCCTTTGCGGTGAAGGCAACGCCAGTTCAGGTGCTTGGAGAAACAATGAGTGTCGCACCGAGGATACTTGACATAAATCTCCCGCCCTGCGAATGCAGAAGTACATGCGGGTGATCGGCGGCGGCTGCCCCTCCACCACCAGCCGCCGCACTACGATCCACTCCCCACCCGGCCCGGCGGGACGCACCACCCCGCCGGGCCACTTTATGGCTCCGTGCGTGGCGTATGGCGCCGTGCCGTAAGGGTAGCGCATGAGTCTGCGTCACAAGGCAGGTGATGGGCGGCAGGGTGAACGCGGCGGTACTCGGCGCCCCCACAATCCGCAACCGGGTACGCGTAATCTTAGGTCCGCTCTTCGGCGACGCGCAGGAGGTACTCGCCATAGCCGCTCTTGCGCAACGGCTCGGCGAGGGTCTGCAGTTCTTCTTTCGTGATGTAGCCCATGCGGTAGGCGACTTCTTCAATGCAACTGATCTTGAATCCTTGACGATCTTCAATCACTTGCACGAATTGCGCCGCTTGCATTAAGGACTCGAAGGTGCCGGTGTCGAGCCATGCCGTGCCGCGCTGCAGGATGCCTACGGACAACTCGCCCATTTCCAGATAGGTGCGGTTGACATCGGTAATTTCATATTCGCCCCGGGCGCTCGGCTTCAAAGTCTTTGCAATCTGCACCACGCGGTTGTCATAGAAGTACAGGCCGGGCACCGCATAGTTTGATTTGGGCTGCTTCGGTTTTTCCTCGATCGATACCGCCCGGTTCTTGGCATCGAACTCGACTACACCGTAGCGTTCTGGATCGGTGACATGGCAAGCAAAGACGACGCCGCCGGTGGGGTCGACGTTCTGCTGCAGCAATTGCTTCAGCCCGGCCCCATAAAAGATGTTGTCGCCCAGAATGAGCGCAACCTTCTCTTCGCCGATGAACTCTTCGCCGATGACGAACGCTTGAGCCAGGCCATTGGGGACTTCCTGAGAGGCATACGAGAATTTGCATCCAAGGCGGGCGCCATCGCCGAGCAGCCGCCGGAATTGCGGCAGATCATGCGGCGTCGAGATGATGAGAATGTCACGGATGCCCGCCAGCATCAGCACCGATAAGGGGTAATAGATCATCGGCTTGTCGTAAACCGGCATCAGCTGTTTGCTGATGGCCAGCGTGATCGGATGCAGCCGTGTGCCAGAGCCCCCGGCCAAAATGATGCCCTTCATAAACTGACATGCCTCCCCACTACCCTGTACGCCAATGTTTCGCCACTATGCGCCGCGCGCCTAGCGTTGGCCCGAAGCTTCCGCCCGCGGCAACGGTCCGCCAGCCGCGGCGTCCTGAGGTTCGGGCTTCCCCTCCAGCGCTTGGACGCGCGATTCCAATGCTTGCAGCCGGTGCTCGAGCCGCGTCTGCTCCCGGGACTCCCGCATTTGATTCGCCAGGCGGTCGGCAAGCAAATCGTCCGAGACCAGCATCTTTTCGGAATAGGCCTTCAGCAAGGTCGCAAGATAGCGCCGGCCCATTTCCGTCAACTTGAGTTTGCTGCTGCCCCACGTCCGGCCATACCAGCCGATGGGCACCTCCGTAATCGCGTAGCCCCGGTTCAGCGCGCTCAGCGACATTTCCAAGGTGATGTTGAAATGGCACGATACGTAGGGTCCGCATGACCGCACGACGTGAATGCGGTAGGCCTTGAACGCGTTGGTCAGATCGTTGAACTTGCAGCGGAACATAAACTGCACGCAGCGGTTGACGATACGGTTCCAAATCAACTTGACCCACGGATAGTTTTCCACGGTCGAACCGCGGCGAAAACGCGAGCCATAGACGCAATCAAAGCCTTCTTCAATCTTGCGAATGTAGACCAACGCGTCTTCCGGGTCGTCGGACTGGTCGGCCATGTAGATGATGACCAAGTCGCCGGTCACCGCCTCGAGCCCGGCGCGAATGGCACGGCCAAAGCCAGGCGGCGGATCCCGGTGCACCGCCTTGATGTTTGGATCGTTCCGTTGCAGTTCGGCAATGACCTGCGCCGTGCCATCGCTGCTGTTGTCATCCACGCACACGATCTCGTATGGAATGCCATTGCTGCGCATGGCTTCCTGAATTTCGGCAACCGTCTTCGGGAGGTTGCCCTCTTCGTTGTGCGCCGGAATGACGAACGAGGCGACTAGGTCATGCTGCATCGTCGGGAGTTCCTGACGGAGTTTGCGCCGTACCGCCGCGCCCGTGCGGAACCGCGGACAGGTAGACACCCGCCTTATGGGCGAAGCATAACACCGTGCAAGCATTGCTGCCAATGTATAAACACTTATGTGCACCGCGGCAGTGCGTTGCATGGATACGGGAAGGTCGGCTAGGCTCTAGCGCCGCTGCACCATGCGGGAGGGGCTAGCTTGCCGAAAACATTCCTTGTCATTGGCGGGGCCGGATTTATCGGCTGCAACGCCGCGCGCCATATCATGGCCCGCGGCGGCCGCGCCATCGTCGTCGACAACCTGAGCCGGAAAGGCACGGAGGCCAACCTCGCATACTTGCAAGGGTTGGGTGCGTGTGAATTTGTTCGCGCGGATATTCGCGATGCGGCCGCCATGGAGCAGCTGTTTCAAAACTACCCCGAAACGGACTGCGTGCTGCATCTCGCGGGGCAAGTGGCGGTAACGACCAGTGTGCGCGAGCCGCGCGAAGACTTCGAGATCAATGCGCTCGGAAGTCTAAACATCCTCGAAGGCATTCGGAAGGCCGGCGTCAAGCCGCTGCTCATTTACGCCAGCACCAACAAGGTCTATGGCGGCATGGAGCATGTGGCGATCGAGGAACACGCCACGCGTTACGGGTACCGGGATTATCCCCATGGCATCCCTGAATCGGCCCTGCTCGATTTTCATTCGCCCTATGGGTGCTCGAAGGGCGCGGCGGATCAATACGTACGCGACTACTACCGCATCTATGGCATCCCGGCCACGGTGTTCCGGCAGTCGTGCATCTACGGCTACCGCCAGTTTGGTGTGGAAGACCAAGGGTGGGTGGCCTGGTTCGTCATTGCCGCTGTGCTTGGCAAGCCCATCACGATATACGGCGATGGCAAACAAGTGCGCGATGTCTTGTTCATTGACGACTTGGTCGACGCCTACTTGCTTGCGGCTGAGCATCCGGACAAGGTCGCCGGACGCATCTACAACGTCGGCGGCGGACCCGAAAACACGATGTCCATCTGGCGTGAATTCGGGCCCATTCTGGAGCAATTGGCCGGGCGGGAAATCCCAGTGACCATGGGGGATTGGCGGCCGGGCGACCAGCCTGTGTACATCAGCGACATTCGCATGATCGAGCAGGACCTCGGCTGGCGGCCTGAAACCTCCGTGAAGGCGGGCTTGGAGAAACTCTATGCCTGGGTAGAAGAGAACCGAGGCCTATTCGAGCGGCTATAAAAAAACCGGGCGGCCCGTCCTGGACCGCCCGGCATGATGGCTTTGGATGTTCAGACCAGCCGTTAGAGTGAATCGAACACCTGCTGAAACTCATTCTGGGGCGTGAGCAGTTTTTGCTTCTCCGCCAACACCTTCACCTGTTCTTCAAAGCCGGGCACGCGTGCATCGATAATGGACTTCTCGACGGCCTTCTCTACGGCGCCAGGCAGAAACTGCACGAAGGCATAATCCGGCGTCGGGCCCGTCGCGGTGTTTTCGTAAATGCCGATGTGCCTGCCATCCAGCGAGCGGAAGTAAACGCTCCAGTTGCCGTTCATGAGGCATTCGGCCCACATCAAGGTTTCCGCCCCGAAGCGGTCGACCACCGGAATCTTGGCGAAGAAGTACTCGCGCGATTCGGCGATGGCCAACTCCCGCAATTGCAGGTCGTTGTAATCATCAAGCAAGTCGGGCGAGACCCAGTCGCTGCGCTCGATGCGGTCGAGCAAGTCGTTGACCGCTGCTATCCGCTCCTGCCGCGAATACTCCGGCGGCGTCAGCGGGATGCCTTCCTGAATCTCGACGGCCAGTTGCCGGGTCGCGTGCATCAGCGTGTCGCGCGTCGCCATGCGGCGCTGATCGGCCACATCCAGTTCGCCCACCAACCCTGTGAGGCGGTCCACTTCGGCAACGAGGCCCTCTTGGCGCGCCCGCACGATGGCCACCTGATCTTGCAACTGGTCGAATTCTTCCTGCGCCCGCGCGTACTCTTCGGTCTGCTGGTCCAACTGCGCGTTCAATTCGTCGAGCGTTTCCTCGAGCGCCGTCGTCTCGGTGCGCGCACTCTCCGAACGGCTGGTGAGATCTTCAATTTCGGAACGCAACTTGTCGCGGCGGTTGACCAGGCGTTCGATGTCTTCGGGCGAGGCGCCTTCTACCTGCGCGCCGCCAATGTCCACCGGCTCGCGCAGGCGCTGAATCGTGTCGTTCAACGTGGCAATCTGCTGCTCGGCATTGGACAATTCGCTCGCGACGGGATTTGGCACAAGCGGTATCACGCCGCCAAGAAACTGATTGACCACCATGCCTGCCAAGAGCGCGATAACCGCCGCCGCGATGGTAACGATGATCGACGGGCCCCCCTTCTTCGGAGCGGGTTCGCCGGCATCGGGACCGGGGGGCGGGGGTGGCGCGGCTTGGCCGCTGTCGAAGCCGAAGTCGGGAGCAGGGGTGCTGGCCCCAAAATCGCCGCCGCCTTGACCGCCCATGGATTCGGTGGGGGCGCCGCTCGGCGCACCAAAGGCATCCGAGTCGAACCCAAAGTCATCCGCGCCGCTGCTCTGGCTCCGCCCCGCGGGCGATGGCTCGCCAAACATCGGCGTCTCCATGGCCTGCGTGGGGGCGCCGGTATCCGGCTGCGGCGTGTCAAACCCAGAGTCGGCGCCGCCGAAGGCACTGTCGAACATCGGCGTATCGATGTCGCTATCCGGCCCTGGGCCGATGTCTGGCGTCTCGGGTGAAAAGTCGCTGTCCGCGGCGAGGTCTTGGAAGCCTGAGCCGCTGTCGCCCTGCTGATTGGCCCTGGCGGAGGTAGCATCGCCGTGCGGGTCCGAAGGCGTGTCGAAATCGCCGGAGTCGCCTTTGCGAATTTCACCCTGGTTGCCCGGCGGCACCCGCCCGCCAGAAGGCTGAGGCGTCTCCACTTCGATTTCGCTCAACGGCGGCAGGCCGCCTGGGTCGTCTCCGCTTTCACTGCTCGTGCTGGATTCGAAATCGCTCAATGGCGGCAAGTTGCCGAGGCCGCTGTCTTCATCGCTGCCGGTGGCCGGCTCCTCTGTCTGGAAGTCGTCTGAAGGAAAGGGCATGTCCTGTTGGGACTCATCCTCGCGTCCTTCTTCTCGCTTATCATCATCGGCCATGATCGGCACCCTCCGAAGACGTTGTCATCCATGTGGTAACGGCCTCGCCACCCTATGCCCGCGAGTCTATCACCTGCCCCCTAACCTGTCAACAATACTCCCGCAAACAGGGCCTTGCGGCCCTATGCCGGCCGTTGCACGACGCCGATCGTGAGCAAGATATTGGCATAGAGCCGTTGCTCGCCAGTGACGATTTGGAGGCAGGTGTCCGGCGCACTGGCCTCCTCGTAAAACTCGAACCGGCTCAAGCGGGTCAGCTCCATGCCTTCCAACATCGCCCGGAAATCCGAATAGACGGAAGGTTCGGTTCCGTTCTCCGGCTCCATGACGATGGCGTCTTCCACATTGACCGCCGTCAACACCACCTCGAGGACCTCCAGGACATCGAGCCTTCCGGGCGCCAGATTCAAGTAAACCAGCGCGGCGTTCTCGCCCAGACGGGTACTGGCCGGATAGTTGGCATCCGTCAAAAGGACGCGGGCGCCGTGCCCTGCAGAAGCGAGGGCCTCGAGGATGTCGGGGTGCAGCAATTCCTGCTTGAGCATGCTATTGAACCCATCCGCGAATGCACGCGCCCGGAAGCATTACGACAAGCTGCCCATGGTGCGCCCGCGCAAGGCAACCGCCGCTTCGGCAGCCACGGCCGGGTCGAGCGATTGCGCCTGTTCGAGCGCCCGTGCCGCCGCCAACACGTTGCCCTGCGACGCGGCGGCACGCGCAAACCCCGTCAGCGCCCGCAGCGAAATCGCCGGAAAGTTTCCGCCCTGCTGCAACACTGCCTGATACTGTGCAAAGGCAAGATCCGGCCGTTTGAGATCCCAGTAGATGTCCCCAAGGGATAGCTGGGCGAGCAGCTCTTCTTCGGTGATGTCGCCTTCCATTCCCCGTTCCGCGCGAAACGCCTCCATCAAGCGCAGATACTCTTGATAATGCCGAATGGCGCCAAGCCGGTTGCCGCGCTGCGACTCCAACGCGACGGCCAGATTGTAGTGGACACGCTGCGTCGTAAAGTTCTCAGACAAGGTTGCTTCGAACAGGGCCTCGTTGCTGCGCCAGTCCTCATTGCGCTCCACTGTGAGCCCAAACCAATATACGCCCAGAACGGCCAGCACCACAGCTCCCAGCCCTTTGGCAGCCGCAGCGTTTCTCAGGGCGAACAATTCGCAGGCGGCCCAGAAGAGACCGGCCAAGGGCACATAGAGCCAATGTTCGGCCATAGGCGCATTGAGCGGGATAAGCCCGGAGATGGGCAGCCAGGCCGCGACAAAGATAAGCAGGCCCATGGCAATGCGTGCGTGGCGCTTGTAGAGTGCCGCGGCAATGCCCGCTGCCAGCAGCGCCAGTATCATCATGCCCGCGCTGCCCAGCCACACCGGCGTGCCCGCCAGCACCCGTTCCATGTGCAACCCGGTAGGCACGAACGTGACCTTCGCATAGAGAGCCAGGGCTTGCCCCGTTTCGAGCACGCGCTCAACAAAGGTCGAGTCAGGCGCTGGAGAGCCTTCGCCAAACTGCAGCACGGTCATCCGAAGCGCGGCATAAATCACGAGGACCGCGAAGCTCGCGCCCAGCGCGGGTGCGGCGTCGGCCGCCGCCATGCGGCGTTGGCCCGGCGTGCACCACAGCTGGACGCAAACCATGACGGCGAGCACAATGGGGAGGAGGGCGCCGCTCTCTTTCGAAAGCACCGCCCCGGCCGTGCACAGCCCCGCCAACACGGCGCCAGTAATGACGCGTTGACTCGTGCCGCGCATCAGCGCCGCGGCGAGTCCCCAGAACATAAAGGCAGCCGCCATCGAGTCCGCCCGGCCGCTGATGTACGCGACGGCCTCCGTATGAAGCGGATGCACCGCCCAGATGGCAGCCGCGGACACCTGAACCCATCGCGGCGCTCCGGCCATGCTCAGCAAGGCGATGAGTCCAATCGCGGCCAGCGCATGCCAGGCAATGCTTTGCACGTGAAACAGCAGCGGACTCAGCCCTTCGCTGGCCGCCATCCCGAATTCGCCCTCCTCGGGAACGCCCCGGGTCAGCCAGAAATCCAGCATGAAACTCGCGCTCACGAGGGGCCGGTAGAAATTGCCCTCGCCCGAGCCAATGAACGCGTGCTGCGTCTCTTGAAACAACTGCCAGAATTGCGCCGGGTTTTGGACATGCTCGTGCGACAGGATCGACGAGACGTCGTCCCACACGAATTCATTGTCGAGGGTGTTCCAATACGCCAGAAACGAGATGGCGGCAATCCAGATGGCGGCCGCCACATGAAACGCCCCCGGGCCCGTCGCCGCCCGTGCCCTTGGTGCGCCAGCGGTCATGGCTCGTACGGGATCTCCAGCTCTTCACCCGTCGGCAAGTATTCGATCACAATGCCCGAATTGTTGTTCATGATGCGGTTCAGCCGGTAGCCGAAAAACTCTTCGCCCTCGCGGACTTGGACCTCGTGGGTCTCCTGCGTCGTGGGCACGTACACATCCAGAAAGGCCGTGTTCTCCGTGTCAATCTGGAAGAAGGCATCCGGCGTGACCCGCGGCTGGTCGAGCACTTTCTGCGCGCGCTCCGCATAATGATCGAAGTTCTCCGTCTGATGGGGCTGCAGCACCTCCAAAGCCTTAAATGCGAATAGCGTCATGGCATACGCCTCGTTGTCGAAGGCCTGGGTAATCAGCCCCTGCACGTACTCGCCCGCCTCGCGAATGCCCTCAGGGCCCTTCTCGGAGGTCAGGTGCTTTTGCTTCACGCTGCGCAATTGATTCAAGGCCTGCTGCTCGCGCTCTGGCGGAATAAGCTGCCGCGGCTGTCCAAACTGATTCATCAGGGGTTGCACAATGCCGCCCAGTTCATTGGCGATTTCCCGGGCCGTAGGGGGCGGAGGGCCCTCTGGTTCGGGGGGAGGCGGCGGTTCGCCGCAGCCAGCCAAGACGAGCAAGGGCAGTGCAACGGCAACGCAGCACCAATGAAACGCTTTAACGTTCATGAATATCGCTACTCCATCATAGGGAACGAGGCCGTGGCCGCGGTGGCCCCACGGACACCGCTGCGAGTATACCCGTCATCCAGGCTGGCGACAACATACGCGGGGTCCATTTGGCGCGGCGCTTTGCCGGACCTGACCCGTGCGGGTCATTGGACACAAGGACACATCCTCGCTATCCTAACTTTATGAGGCACGCCGCAAATCTCTTGGGGCAAACGCGTACCTCGCCGCGTTCAATAGCGATATGCAGGAAGGGCAGCCGCTAGCAATGAGCAAAATCCTCGTGGTCGACGACGACATCGATCTTGCGCAATTGGTCCAAACCAAATTATCTGCCGAGGGGCACGAGGTCAGCATGGTGCATACCGGCGATGGGGCCTTCGAGGCGGCGAAGAAGTTCAAGCCGCAACTCGTCGTCCTCGACATCATGTTGCCTGGCGTCACCGGCTATCAGATTTGCCGGCGCTTGCGTAAAGACCCCGAACTCTACAAGGTCGGCATCTTGATTCTGACCGCCTTGGGCGAGGAACCGGAAATCCTCCATGGGTTGGAGCAAGGGGCCGACGATTACCTTGCCAAGCCCTTCCGCCTTGAAGCGCTGATGGAGAAGCTTTCCTCGATCCAAGCGCTCTTGGAAACGGTTGAAAAGGTGCATCCGGTGACGCGGCTCTATGGCACCGAGGCCATGAAGCGCGAAATCAACTACCGGCTCGCACGGGGCAGCGCCATTGCCGCCTGCTACATCGACCTCGTCGGCTTCAAGGCCTATTGCGCCGCGCATGGACAGGAAGGCCACCGGCGGGTGCTCGAGTTCATGGGGCAGATGATCATTCAACTGCTGCGAAACATGGGCATTTACGAGAGCACCGCGAGCTACCTCGGCGGCGAGCACTTCATCGTGTTGATGAACCTCGACGACTACGAGCGTTTTTGCTTGACCCTCATGCGCACCTTCGACCGCAGCGTGAAGCAGCTTTACACCAAGGAGGAAGCCGAGC